>JAQBUJ010000021.1 GCA_027623845.1 Pseudomonadota bacterium | reverse complement strand
GGGCAAGGTCACCTATAATTCCGCCGAGGTCCTGGAGCAATTCGACCGCGCCCGCCGCGCCATGCGCCTGCCGCCGCAATATGACGAGATGCTGCGTCCGCAGATTCTCAATTCGGTGATCGACTCGCTGACTGAAACCGGGCTTTACGAGGCGGAAAGCCAAAAGCTCGGGATGGCGACCGGCGACGAGTTGTTGAAAAATTGGGTTGGCTCAGCCCCCGCCTTCCGTGACCAACTCGGACAATATAATCCGGACGTCTTTCGCCAGACCCTATCCAGAGCCGGGCTGAGTGAGGCCGAGTTCTTTAGAACCCTGCGCAGCGACATCAAACGCGAACAGATTAACGCCGCGGTCGGCGGCGAGGCCTCGGTGCCGGATACTTTGGCGGAAACCCTCTTCAACTATCGCGCCGAGCGCCGTGTGGCGAATGTGGTGCGCATTTCCATCGACGCAATCACCGACGTCCCAGAGCCGAGCGCAGCAGAGCTTCGCGGCCATTACGACGCCAGCAAAGCCGACTATATGGCGCCTGAATATCGCAGCGCGACCTATGTCGCGCTAACGCCGGAAGATCTGGCCAAGGAAATTTTAATCCCCGAGGATGATCTGCGCGCCGAGTACGACGCCCGCCAGGGCGAGTTCATCACACCAGCGACACGTGACCTGCAGCAATTCCTGTTCGCCGACGAAACCGCCGCGAACGCCGCCGCCGCCGCACTTGCCGGGCCGCTTGACATGGCCGGCATCGCCAAATCGCTAACCGACGCCGCTGGCGCCGATAGCAGCATAGCCTTGGGCCAGATCACCGCTGCTGATTTGAGCAATGAAGCCGAACGCAAAGCCGCCTTCGAGACCGCACCCGGGAAAATCAGCCTCCCGGTTGAAACGCCGTTCGGTTGGAAGGTTTTTCTGGTCAAATCCGCCCTCGAGCAATCAGTACGCGCCTTCGACGACGTCAAAGAGTTTATCCGCCTAGAGCTAGCCCGCGAAAAAGCCCTCGACGCCTTGTTCGAACTGTCGAACGCCTTCGAGGACGCGCTTGCCGGGGGCTCAACCATCGCCGAGGCAGCCCGCGAGATCGATGTAACCGTAAGCAGGGTCAAGGCCGTGGATGCCGCCGGACGAGGCAAGGACGGCGCGTTGGTCGAAGGCCTGCCACCGTCCCGGCGCTTCCTCGCCAGTCTGTTCAGCACCGACAAGAGATCTCAAAGCGGTCTCGTCGAAACCGAAAACAATGGTTATTTCCTACTTGAAACCGATGCGGTGTTCGAAACCCGGCAGCGTGATTTCTCCGAGGTCGAAGCGGCGGTCCGGCAAAGTTGGACCGGCGAAAAGCGGCTCTCTATCTCCAACACCCTGGCTCAGGCATTGGCCGATAAGTCGAAGGGCGGCATCGGTCTGACGGCGGCGGCGGCGGACCTGGGATATTCGCTGGCTCGTGTCGGGCCGTTCGATCGCTCTGGCGGCGGGCTCGATACCTCGGTGTATCCCGCCGACATGGCGCCGGTCGTTTTTGACCTAGCCAAAGCGGATGTCGGCCTCGTGGAGTCGGAAACCGGCGCTTCGGTGGTCGAATTGGTCGAGATCATCGCCGCCGACCGCCGGCAACAAAAAACCGCCTGGTCCGAGGCGATCAAGCAATTGAACACAGCCACCGGGCAGGATTACGAGGATAGCTATCTAACCAGCCTGCGCGGCCGCCACAACGTCAGTATCTTCCGCGGCTATATCGATCGGCTCATGGCAGAGTCGCAATGAACGTTCAGCCAACCGCTGACGCCTTCTCCGCCGCCTATTCCACGGGCAAGCCACAGGTCGTCTGGACGACCTTGGTCGCGGATCTGGAAACCCCGGTATCGGCGATGCTGAAACTGGCGGATGGCCGGGCCAATGCATTCCTGCTGGAATCCGTCGAGGGCGGCTCGGTGCGCGGGCGGTTTTCGATTATCGGTATGCGCCCGGACCTGATCTGGCGGTTCAAGCGCCATCAGGCCGAGATCAATCGACAGGCCAGGACCGACCCAGACAGCTTCGAGCCCTGCGCCGAGCCACCGATGACCTCTCTGCGGGCGTTGGTCGAAGAATGCCGGATCGATCTGCCGGCGGCGCTACCGCCCATGGCGTCGGGTCTGTTCGGTTATATGGGATATGACTCGGTGCGCCTGACCGAAAACATCCCCGACAACAATCCCGACCATTTGGGGGTTCCGGACGGCCTGTTTTTGCGGCCGACGCTGATTTGCATTTTCGATCGCCTTGAGGACATCGTCACCATCGTGACCTCGGTCTGGCCGGATCCGGGCCTGTCGGCAGAGGCCGCATTAACCGCGGCGCGCACCCGGTTGGCCGATGCTGTGTCCGACTTCCAGCGCAGCCTGCCCTATCGCCGCGAAGGCGCGATGGAGGAGACCGAGCTGCCGGAGCCAAGCTCCAATACGACCCGAGAACAGTTTCACGAGATGGTCAAGAAATCGAAAGCCTATATTCAGGCCGGCGATGCCTTTCAGATCGTTCCGTCTCAACGGTTCTCGATCCCCTTCACCTTGCCGCCGATGGCGTTGTATCGCTCGCTGCGGCGGTTGAACCCCTCGCCCTACCTGTTCTTTTTTGATTTCGGCGCCTTTTCGATCGTTGGCTCCAGTCCGGAAATTCTGGTTACCTTGCGCGACGGCACCGTAACCTTGCGGCCCCTGGCCGGCACCCGGCGACGCGGCGCCAATGCCGAGGAAGACAAGGCGCTGGCCGCCGAGTTGTTGAGCGATCCGAAGGAGCGAGCCGAGCATCTGATGCTGCTCGATCTCGGCCGTAACGATGTCGGCCGGGTTTCCAAGATCGGCAGTGTCAGCGTGGTCGAGCAATTCGTCATCGAATATTATTCTCACGTCATGCACATCGCCTCCCATGTCGAGGGTGACATCCAGGACAATCTCGATGCGTTGGATGCGCTGGCGGCGGGCTTCCCGGCCGGAACGGTTTCCGGTGCGCCAAAGGTTCGGGCGATGGAGATCATCGACGAACTGGAGCATTCACGCCGCGGCGTCTATGCCGGTGCGATCGGTTATTTCAGCGCCAACGGGACCATGGACACCTGCATCGCCCTGCGCACCGCGCTGGTGAAGGATGGCGTGATGTACGTCCAAGCTGGCGGCGGGGTTGTCGCTGACAGTGACCCTGAGAGCGAATATCAGGAATCGATTAGCAAGGCGCGAGCGCTGTTCCGCGCCGCCCAGGAAGCCGTCCGCTACGCGGCGCGCACTGGCTAATTCAGAGCCTTTATTCGGCTGGTTTGACCTCAGCCAGATCAATTTGGACAATCCGTTCAGCTGCCCCGTCATCGCCGCGTCCGGGTAGCAACGCCGCCGCGACCGAGGCCATGACCGCGACCCCGGCCAACATCACGAACAGCCAAATGAACCCACCCGTCGCCTCGTAGATCCAAGCGATCAACGGGATCGCCACCGCCGCCACGCCGAGGGTCAGCACGAATTTCACCCCAAACGCGGTCGAACGCCACTTCGGCGGCGAGTAGCGGGCGAACAGGCTGTTTTCACTGGGTGAGCCGATGGTGTTGGCGACCACCATGGCCGCCGCGACCGGCAGCAACAACACGCTGTCGAGCATCGCCGCGACCAGCAGCAACGGCGCCTGTAGCGTCCAGCAGATCAGGTAGACCCGTTTCAACTCGAACCGGTCGGCCATCCAACCACCGACCAATTGTGCGGCGCCGGAAAAGAAATAAACCGCCGAAACCAAGGCGCCGACCCCCAGCAATCCGTCGCCGAGATAGTCGGCAAGCCGGGTCTCGAACACCTTTGGTAAGGCAAAGGACGTCGCCTGATAGATCAGCCCCGTGCAGGACACGGTGATCAACAACAGCAATGCGCCGCGCCGCATATCGCCTTTGCTCGCCTCGCGCCGGGCCGTGGCGACATGGGCGGCGTCATCAACCACCCGGCCAGCGGCGATCAATCCCCAGAGCCCACAACCCACAACAATGCTGATCACCCCGGGTAGAATGAAGGCGGCGCGCCATGACCACAGATCGGTCAGGCCGGCGGCCATCAGCGGCGCAATGCCAACCCCCAGACTACCGAACACCCCGTTCCACCCCAGCGCCTTGCCGCGCTTGGCGACCTTGCGGACCACCCAGGCGATACCGACGGGATGATAAATCGCGCCGAACAGGCCGATCACCGCCAGGCCAGCGGCGATCTGTAACGGGCTGGAGGCAAAGCCGGTCAACACCGCCCCGGCGCCGGTGCCGATGAAGAACACCACCATCATCCGCGATGCGCTCCATTTGTCACCGAGATAGCCGGCCGGCAACGCCGCAGCGCCGAACAGCAGGTTGCCGACCAACATCAATCCGATCAGCTCGTAATAGGGCGCGGAGAATTCCACCTCCAAGGCGATGACCACGGTCGGGTAAATCAACATGAACAGATGGGAGAAGGCGTGCCCGCACCCAGAGAAGGCAAGGGTCAGCTGGCTGTTGCGGTCGGGCATGATCACAAAGATCCAAGGATAGAGCCCGAAGGCGGGAGGATGGAGAGCCGGAAGGAACAATCGCCAGACAATAACGCCGAAGCGGCGCGAGGGAAACAACCGGTCGCCGGCGCTGCATCGCCAACTGATTGCGGCGTAGCGCACGCTCCGAGAAATCACCCCGGAGCGAGCGCGTCGGGCGTTCCCTATCCCCGGCCCTATCCCCGGCCCTATCCCCGGCCCTATCCCCGGCCCTATCCCCGGCCCTATCCCCGGATCATCTCCACTAGTAAGGCGTTATAGCGATCCGCCGCCTCGTACTGGGTCCAATGGCCGGCGCCCTCGAGCATTTCGATACGGGCTTCCGGACGTTCCTCGCGCAACATCTCGATACGCTGTTCCAAGGCCCCCACCGCCGTGCGGTCCAGCGCTCCCCAGATGGCGTTGACCGGACCCAGCATATTAGGCAACGCCTCCATCAGACGCATCGTCGCCGATATGGGTCGCGACAAGGTGCGCGCCCTCAGCGAGTTGGTCAGTTGGATATGGATCGCCAGTTCGCCGACATTGTCGGGATCGGCGAGCATCAGCCACGCCATGTTGTTACGCGCGGCGTCACGCAGCTCATCCTGTTCCATATCCGGGTGAATCTTGATCATCGCGTCCGGCGTTCGGGCACGCGGTCCGAAGCCGGCGGCGCCGACCATGTTGAAACTCGCCAGACGCGGTCCGAGCATTTCCGCCACCGCAGCGCCGATCACCGAGCCAAACGAAAATCCAGCGATATGGACGAGCTGATCATCCTCGACCAGGCTCTTAATCCCGTACAGCACCATCTCCGCCAGCCCATCGGCGGTATAGGGCGGGCCGGGATCATCACTGGCGCCAAGACCTGGCAAATCAGCGACGATCACCTGAAACCCGGCAGCGGCCAGCGGCTCGACATTGCGGCAAAAATGGTTCCAGGCGCCGTGCCCCCCATGCAGCATCACCAAAGGCTCGCCCTGACCCCAAACATGCCAGACCATGGTCCCGGCGCCGGCCAGTGTCTCTCGGACATCGGCCCGGCTGGCGATATCGGCGAGCCAACCCTCGGGATCGGCCTCCGCCTCGGCGATCAACGCCTGCATCAACCCTCACCCGGCTGTAGTTTGCGGGTATAGGTCGGGCTGATCACCATTTCGTTGAGAGTGACCCGGGCCGGCATCTTCATGATGAAGACGACGATCTCGCCCATATCCTCGGATTGGATCAGCTTGGCCCGCTCTTCGGCCGGCACCTGGATCGGGCGCTTGTCGAGAATCGGCGTTTCGACTTCGCCGGGACAGAGCACACAGGCGCGGATGCCGTTATTGCCCTCTTCCATGTTGATCAGCTGGTTCAGCGCCATCACCGCATGCTTGGAAGCGCCGTAGGCGACGCCGGCGCGGGGTGAATAGTTGACCCCCGCCTTCGACGAGGTGGTGATGATCGTCCCCTCACCCTGGGGTCGCATCACCCGCAGCGCCGCGTCGGCGCAATTATAGGCGCCCTTGACGTTGACATCGATCACCTCGTCCCAACCATCCAGATTATCGCCGCCCCAGGCGCGGTCGGTGACGTTGACGCCGTGATTGTTAAACAATAGATCGAGTCGGCCATGCCGCGCGTGGATATCGGCGGCCATGGCCCGCATACCCTGGCGATCGGTGGCGTCCCCGGGCGCGACTTCGGCGGCGCCACCGGCAGCGCGGATCTTCTCGGCCACCGCCTGCAACAGCGCCTCACGTCGCCCCGTCAGCACCACTTTCGCCCCGTCACGGGCCAGGGCTATCGCCGCCCCCTCGCCGATTCCGGTGCCGGCGCCGGTGACCCAGGCCACGATGCCATTGATATTTCTCATACTCGCGATCCCATTCCATGCAAGACTTAGCGCCTCATCATCCTCCTGACCCAATGGCCCAACGGCGATGCGAGACGACGATAAGAGAGCCGCCCTGTGACGTCCACACGGCGCCAACGCCTCATCGCAACATGGGACGGCCTTTCGGGCAACGCCCGAGGGTCGCTTTGGTTGCTTGCCGGTGGACTTTTCGCGACCGTGATGGTGACAGGCATCAAATTCGTCGGCCAGCGCCTGCCGGTTTTGGAAATTCTGTTCTTTCGCCAGATGTTCGTTTTCATATTGCTGACGCCGATCCTGACCAAACAGTTCCCCGGCGCGTTCCGCACCCAGCGACTGAAGCTGCACCTGTCGCGCTGCGCCATATCGATCGTGGCGATGACCACCGGGTTCACCGCCATTGTCCATCTGCCCCTGGCCGAAGCCACGGCGATCAGCTTTTCTCGGGCGATGTTCGCCACCCTGCTGGCCATCATCGTGTTGAAGGAAGTCGTTGGCATCCGCCGCTGGAGCGCCACGATCATCGGCTTCATCGGGGTTCTGGTCATCGTCCGACCGAGCCCTGAGGGGGTGAACGAATATGCGGTGATGGCGTTGTTCTCAGCGGCCCTGGTCGCCTGCAATCTGATCATGACCAAAAGCCTGACGACGACGGAACGGCCCAGCACCATCATGGCCTATCACGCAGGCGTGTTGACCGTTGCCTACGCGGTGCCGTGTTGGTGGCTATGGATCGAACCGACCTGGACAGAAATGGGGTTGATCGTCGGGATCGCGCTGCTGATGTCGATGGTGCAGTACTGCATGATCCGCGGTTACAAAGAGGCCGAGGCCTCGGCCGCACAACCGCTGGAATATGTCCGGTTGATCTATGCCGCCGGGATCGGCTTCATTATTTTCGCCGAAGTTCCGGTGATTTGGACCTGGGCCGGAGCGACACTGATTATCTACACAATGCGACGCAATGCGATGAAGGGCGGCGACGGGTAAAACCCGACCGTCACATTACCTCCAGGGCTTAACAATACTCGAGCGCAGATTTGCGCCGGGCAATGACCCGCAGGACGGTCTCATCGTCGAAATCATCTTCGCTCACCGTCAGAACGCTCTGCAGGTTTACCCGATAGGACGGAACGAGTTTCGGCGCGCAGGCGCCGCGCCCATCCCGTTTTTGGCGCGGGGTAACGGTCGAGTTTAAAAAGTACGACATCGGGCGTTCCTCGATCCGGGCGATCCGTTTGAGGGCGCATATTGGCTTTTTCAGAGCGCTCCCGAAATTAGGGAAAACACGGTCTGTCTAGGTAGTTTCCGCAAGCGCCGGCATGCATTTTCGGCGCGGCGCGGCGCGCCGGGTTTTGAGGATTGACAAGCCGGCTTCTGGCCGTTGGTCGACGGGCCTGGGTATCCTTCTTTACCTGCGCCTCTCAGTTTACCGGCGCCTCCCAGCAACAATCCCCTAGCGTCCGCCCCGACGACGCCTCACCATGGCGGCAGCCATCACCCGCCCCCGAGTTTTTCATGCCTGCATCCCCCACCGCCTCCCTGATCCGCCGCGCGTCGCACAGCACCGTGTCCAGCATGCTCAGCGACCGCGCCCGCTCAACGCCGGAGCGTCCGGCTTTACAAGCTGGTGAGCGGATCTGGTCCTTCGCCGAACTCGACGCCCGCGCCAACCGCCTCGCCCGGGTCCTGCTGGAAACCGGCATCAAACCCGGCGACCGGATCGCCATCCTGTCGGAGAACCGACCGGAATATATCGAGGCGACTTTGGCTGCTGGTAAAATCGGCGCCATCCTGGCCTGTCAGAACTGGCGGCTAGCGGCGCCGGAACTGCAGCATTGCGTCTCGCTGGTAGAGCCGGCCCTGGCGCTGATCTCGGCGCGGCACAAGGCGACCCTGGAGGCATTGCACATCGACGGGGCGGCGGTGCTGGAATTCGGCCCGGACTATGAGGCCAAGCTGGCCAGCGCCGATCCCTCGCCCCTGGACCGGCAGATAGATCCAGAGGATGGCCTGCTGATCCTTTATACCAGCGGCACCACCGGCCTGCCCAAAGGCGCGCTGATCAGCCATCGGGCCGAGGTGGCGCGGGCCTCCGGCGCCCGTTCGGACTTTGCGGTGATGCCCGGAGACAGTTTCGTGTGCTGGACGCCGATGTTCCACATGGGCGGCATGGATCTGGCGCTGATGACCCTACTGGGCGGCGGCAAGGTAATCGTCGAGGACGGGTTCGATGCGGTTCGCCTGGCCGATATCGCCTTGCGCGAGCCGATCGGTTGGCTGATCGTCATCCCCGGCATGGTCGAGAGCTTCATCGATGAGCTAAAACGACGTAACGAACCGCCCGCCGGCATCCGGCTGTGCGGGGTCATGGCGGATCTGGTGCCCGGTCATCTGTTGGCTGAGATCACCCGACTGCTCGACGCGCCCTATGCCAACACTTTCGGCACCACCGAAACCGGTAGCCTGCCGTCGGTCGGCAACCCGCTAGCGATCGGTGTAGTGCCCGCCAACCTCTCTAAACTTCCCAGCCCGCATTGCGAGATCCGCTTGCTTGACGAGAACGACGACGACGTCGCGCCGGGCATGCCGGGGGCATTGGCGATACGCGGCCCGACCCTGTTCAGTGGCTATTGGCGGGCCGAGGAGACCAATGCCCAGGATTTTCGCGACGGTTGGTTCCACAATGGCGACCTGCTCAAACGCAACCCGGATGGCAGTTTCGATTTCGTCGACCGGGTCAAATATATGATCAAATCCGGCGGAGAGAACATCTACCCGGCGGAGATCGAACGGGTGCTGTTGACCGACCCAAGGGTGACCGAGGCCGCCGTCGTGCGCCGGTCGGACGATCGTTGGGGCGAGGTGCCGATCGCCTTCGTCGCCCGCTCCGACGCCAGCCTGGCGACAACCGAACTTTTCGCCCTCTGCCGGGCCAGCCTCGCCGGGTTCAAGCAGCCAAAAGAAATTCGCTTCCTCGACCACGAGGCTTTTCCGCGCAACATCTCCGGCAAGGTTCTTCGGCACGAATTGGAAGACTTGCTGGATTCCTAGAGCGCGGGCGCCGGCCCGACATCCTCGGCGGGCAGCACCCTAAGCCGGGCCGGGTCAAAGGCCGAAAGATCCAGTTTTGCTTCGCCATCGACCAACAGTTCCGCCATCGCTTCGCCCGTTGCTGGCGCATTGAGAATGCCCCAGACGCTGTGCCCGGTCGCGATATACGCGCCGCTAACGCCGGGAACCGGACCAATCAGCGGTAAACCATCCTCGGTCACCGGGCGATAGCAGGCCTGGGTCGCGACGATCTCCGACGCTGCCAGATCCGGTGCGAACCGTTCGATCTGTCGCATCAGACGGGCGCTTGGCCCGCTCTCGATGGTGATGTGATCCGGATCAATCGGCAGCGGATCATGACCACGGGCGCCGCAGACATAGGTGGTGCCGTCGGTACGCGGAAAAACCTCCGGCGAGTCGACCTCGCCCCGCTGATCCTCATATTCCAAGAACAAGGCGTGCGGTGTGCTCGGCGGTTGATAATGAAACACAAAGCTATGGCCCTTCAAACCGTAGACGGCCGGTAGCGGCAGCCACTGGCAGGCCAGCACCGACCAAGGGCCCATCGCGATCACCACGGCGTCAGCCTCCAGAACCGCGCCGTCGACGATCACGCCGGTTGCCCGCTTGCCATCATCGCCAAGCCTGACGCTCTCGATGGCGCCCAGGCGCAACCGGGCGCCGCGCGCGCCGGCTGCTTGCATCATCGCTTTGGTAAAATCTCCGGGATGCACTTGCGCCGTCGAGGCCTCGGTGCCAAGCCGGCCATGCACCGCCGTCTCGGGGCCCAGCCAAGGCGGCGTGCGCAGCGCCCGACTGCTGGAAAAATCCCGACTGTCGCTGGCCAGAACGCCAAGCGTGTCGAGACGGCGGTAACCCCAATCAGCCTCCAAGGTCTCGGCCAATTCGGCGTGCAGCGCGAAACTGCGCCGAGCCAACAGCTGCAGCGGCGAGGCGTCGCACCAATCCAGCGCCAAAAATCCCCCGGACTTGCCGGACGCCGCACAGGCGACCCCCGACCGCTCGACGACGGTCACCTCTACACCGCGCAAGCTAAGGAAATAGGCGATCGAGGCGCCGATGACGCCGCCGCCGCAAATCACCACATGCATGGCTCGCCCCCTGCTTAATTTGCTATCCGGCCGCCTGAATTCCGCGTCCATTCAAGACCTACCGGAGTAAAAATTCCCGGATGGTGCGGATTTCCAATTCCGAAGTCAGGCCGGGACAATGGCCATAGCCGTCAATCGCCAATACTTCGGTGCGGGGCCCGGTGGCTTTCATTTGCTCCATCGTCGCCGAGGACAGCAAAGTCGACTCCACCCCCCATAGGGTCAGTACCGGGATCGAAATCCGGCCCCATTTGTCCCACATCGAAACATCGGAGGCATCGCGGCCCTGGGTGATCCGTGGATCGTAATGCATCCGCCACTTGCCCTCAGCGCTGCGCACCAAACTGTCGAGGGTTAATTTCCGCGCGCCATCGGCGGTGAACGGGCCAAAAGCCTTGCGGGTTTCCAGAACGAACTGAACCGCCTCTTCCTCGGTCTCGAAAGTGGTGGCGGAATCCGCGAGGCCGGCATTGGCCGCCCGGCTGGCGCCACTGATAAACGGGCCGATATCGTTCAACACCATCCGCCGGATCGGACTGGCTGGCTGGCCGGCCAGATCCATCCCCATGATCCCGCCCATCGAGGTGCCGATCCAATCGACGGACTCGGCGCCCGAGACCGCGATCACCGAGGCGATGAGGCTTTGAAAGAAGCCGAAATTGTAATCCTCGGCATTCGGCATCCAGTCGCTGTCGCCGCGTCCCGGCATATCGACCGAGATCACCCGGTAATGATCCGAAAGCGCGGCGGCGATGGTATCGAAATCCAACCGGTTACGCGACAAACCATGCACGCACATCAAGACCTTGGGGTTTTTCGCCTCCCCCCACTCCCGATACGACAGGCGGTGAAAGCCACTGGACGCCAAAAACGGCATCATCTGATCGCGATACATCTCGGTCGTCATCCGATCCCCCGGTTCGATCCGTTATAGGCTTTGGCAGGATCATCGACCAACCGGGCGGCAAGGTACAAGCGCCTTATCGCCAAACATCCGCCTTGCATTCATTGAGCGCAGAAAACCGGGTGCGGGGCATCCTCCGCATGCGCTACCATGGGCCTCCTGCCCCGCCGTTCATCCTCGGAGTTTTCCATGAGTGTCGAGCGAGATCTCGCAGATATGAAGTTCGCGATAGGCCAATCGGTTCCGCGCACCGAGGATCCGATGTTGCTGCGCGGCCAAGGCCGCTTCACCGATGACCTGAATTTACCGGACCAACTCTATGCGGCGGTCGTGCGCAGCGTCCATGCCCATGGGGTGATCCGCGGCATCGATACCGCCGAGGCCAAAGCGATGCCCGGTGTCCGGCTGGTGCTGACCGGCGCCGACCTGGGAGATTATGGCGGCCTGCCCAATGGCATGACCGTGAAAAGCCGGGATGGCACGCCGCTGTTGAAGCCGGCCCGCCCGTCCTTGGTGTCCGACAAGGTCCGGTTCGTCGGCGATCCCGTCGCCTGCGTTATTGCCGAGACCGCCATTCAGGCCAAGGACGCAGCCGAGGCGGTGGTCGTCGACATCGACCCACTACCCGCCGTCACCACCGCCCGCGAGGCCGCTAAGCCTGGAGCGCCCGTGCTCTATGACGACGTGCCGGCCAATGTGGCGCTGGACTTTCATTTCGGTAAGGAAGAGCTCGTCGCCGAGGCCTTCGCCAAGGCGGCCCATGTCACTCGTTTGGATATCCGCAACAACCGCATCGTCGTCGCCACGATGGAGCCGCGCTCGGCGCTGGCGCATTACGACCAGGACAGCCAGCGGTTCACCATGAGGATCGGCTGTCAGGGCGCCTTCGGGATGCGCCGGCAATTGGCCAACCTGCTGAAGGTCGAGCCGGAACAGGTGCGGGTGCTGACCGGCAATGTCGGCGGCTCCTTCGGGATGAAAAGCTTTGTCTATCCCGAATACATCTGTCTGATGCATGCCGCCCGCCTGCTGACCCAGCCGGTGAAATGGACCGATGAGCGCTCCAGCGCCTTTTTGTCGGACCAGCAGGGTCGCGACCATGAGGTCGGGGCGGAATTGGCCCTCGACGCCGATGGCAGGTTCCTGGCGGTGCGCCTGAACATCCATGCCAATCTCGGCGGGTATTTGACCGCCGTCGGCCCCAACATGGCGACCAACAACGCGGTTAAGAACATCACCAGCGTCTACCGCACGCCGCTGATCGAGATCAACACGATCTGCGCCTTTACCAATACCAGCCCGATCAGCGCCTATCGCGGCGCCGGGCGACCGGAAGCCAACTACTACATGGAGCGCCTGATCGACACGGCGGCGCGCGAGATGGGTATCGAGCGCGTCGAACTGCGTCGGCGCAACCAGATCCTGCCCGGCGCCATCCCTTATCTGGCGCCCTCGGGACAAACCTATGACAGCGGTGATTTCCCAGCTGTGCTCGAGGACGGGCTAGCTCAGGCGGACTGGAGCGGTTTTGCCGCCCGCAAGGCGCAAAGCAAGACCCGGGGCAAGCTGCGCGGCCTTGGGCTCAGCACCTATTTGGAGGTGACCGCCCCGGTCGAGACCGAGATGGGCGGGATCCGCTTCGATGCCGATGGCGGCGTAACCATCATCACCGGGACCCTGGATTACGGCCAAGGCCACGCCGCCCCGTTCGGCCAAGTGCTGCATAGCTATCTCGGCATTCCGTTCGAGAAGATCCGGCTGCTGCAGGGTGACAGTGATGAATTGATCACCGGCGGCGGCACCGGTGGGTCGAAATCGATCATGGCCTCTGGCGGCGCCATCATTGAGGCCAGCGGCGTGGTCATCGAGAAGGCCAAGAAGGCCGCCGCCCATGTCCTGGAAGCCGCGGCGGAGGATATTGAATTTTCCAACGGCACCCTGACCGTTGCCGGCACCGACCGGGCGATTGGGGTTATCGAACTTGCCGCCGAATTGCGCCAAACCAGCGCCCTGCCAGACGACGTGCCGGATAGTCTGGACGTGCGCCTGAACCATGGCGGCGTCCCCTCGGCGTTTCCCAATGGCTGCCATGTCTGCGAGGTCGAGATCGATCCGGAGACCGGTCAGGTGGTGGTGGTTTCCTATTCCATGGTCAATGACTTCGGCGTCCTGGTGAACCCCTTGATGGTCCAAGGTCAAAGCCATGGCGGCGTGGCTCAGGGGCTGGGCCAGGCGCTGATGGAGCATGTCGCCTATGACGGCGATGGTCAGATGCTGTCCGGCTCGTTCATGGACTATGCGATGCCGCGCGCCGGCGATCTGCCCAATTTCGCCTTTGGCAGCCACCCGGTGCCTGCGACCACCAACGCGCTTGGCGCTAAAGGCTGCGGTGAAGCCGGCTGCGCCGGGGCCATGCCGGCGGTGATGAATGCCGTCGTCGACGCGCTCGCCGA
>JAQBUJ010000020.1 GCA_027623845.1 Pseudomonadota bacterium | reverse complement strand
CTTGCCGCCAAGCTGCAGGGTCACAGTGGCGCCAATTCCAGCCTTTTGCATGATCGCGATCGCGCCGGGATCGTAAACCGCCGCCACCGCCACGTTCTCCAGCCCTTGGCGCAGAACTTCCTCGACTACCGTCATCACGTCCTGGGTCCCACCGGACCCGACATTGTCCGCATGGTCGAGCAACAGCACCGGCCCGTCGGTCAAGGCCTTGGCCCGGCTCACCGCATCCTCCAGCGGTTCGCCCTGATAGACGAATTCCGCACGGTTGCGCCACATTTCGGCGACCAGCCTGTCGCGCCATTTCTCGGCCTGAGCCATGTCACCATCAGCAACGATACAGACCGAACCGCCGGCATCATGAAAATCGGCGAGCGGGAAGCCGCCAAACACCGTGGCGGCCAGAATACCCGGCTCAGCTTCGGCCACGCGGGCCAGATCGAGCAGGCTCTTCATCGGCTCGTCGTCATGACCCATCCGCAGAGTTTGAGCCAGCAACGGCGGATGCCCCCAAGCCATCACCGGCGTGTTCTTGCCGGCGAGATGATCCAGCATCACCCGCCCGATCTTATCGCCGACCGCGTGCATATCGACATGCGGGTAGGTCTTGTAGCCGATCAAACAGGTGCAATTGTCGATCATCTTCTGGGTGAGATTGGTGTGCAGGTCATAGGTCACGGCTATCGGCAGACCCGGCGCGATCGCCCGCATGCGCTCCAGCAAGGTGCCCTCCCCGTCATCGGTGACCTCGGAGACCATGGCCCCATGCAGATCGAGCAGCGCTGCATCGACGCCCTCACGCACAGCGTCGAGAATTTTGCCGACCATGAACTCATAGGCCTCGGCCTCTACCTTGCCCGAGGGCATAGCCTCGGCGGCGATCGGGGTGACGACCTCATGACCGGCCGCCTCGGCGAGATCGAGATAGGCGCTAAACGGCATGCCCGTGCCCTTGTAGGCTTGATAGGCGGCTGCGCCGAGATGCCCGCCCCAGGCCATGAACCGATCCAGGTCGGTGCGCACCGGCGAGAACGTATTGGTCTCGTGTTTCATCATCGCGACGAGAAGGCGCATGCGGGACTCCGGAATGTAGTGGCGCTCAAATAAACCCAGGCGCGAAGTCTAATCCGTCGTCAGCGCCCCGGCCAGTTCGGCGAAATCCTTGACGATCAAATCCGGTTGATGCGGGGTCTGCCCGAACGGTCGACGACGGCGATCGATGAACACGGTGCGCATGCCCCATGCCTTGGCGCCGATACAGTCGAAGGCATGATTGGCGACGAACAGGATGCTGCTGCGCTCGACCTGCGAATAATGATCGCCAATGATCTCTTCGGCCTTGGCATAGGTTCG
Organism: Pseudomonadota bacterium; assembly: GCA_027623845.1. GTDB lineage: Bacteria > Pseudomonadota > Alphaproteobacteria > Thalassobaculales > Thalassobaculaceae > JADHLJ01. Next base: position 12,554 of record JAQBUJ010000020.1, on the reverse strand, counting down.
CTTATCCGGCTTGAAGGCGCCGGATTCCTGAACCGAGATCGTCAGGTCGAAATCAAAACCGATATGCGGCTTGGCCGCCTGCAGCATGTCACGATCGCCATTCGAGAGGATCACCAGCTTGTAGCGCTGGCGCAGACGATGCAGCGCCTCGATCACATCCGGAAATGGTTTCAGTTCCTCGATCCGCGAAACCAACCATTCCACCTCGGCTTGGCTATGCTTGATTTCGGCGCGATCAAGCACCTGGCTGACGGCGCGATGGCCGATCTGCCGGTACGGCGTATGGCCACGATCGACCAGCGAATCGATCATTGAATCCTCGAAATGCGTGCGCCGCCACCAGGTGACGAACTGGTTCGGTTTGCCCTGCCAACCCTTGTCCTTGAGGAAGGGCGTTACCGCGTCAACCAAGCCCTTCTGCATATCGACCACGGTGCCGTATTGATCGAAAACAAGGACCTTGATCTCGCGCTTCAGGATCTCGGCGGGCGATACGGACATGGAACCTCCGGGAGTGACTCTGTCCACTGACATAGTGGTCTGGCCACTAACATAGTGGTCTGGTGGCGTGACTAATCGAGACGGATAGAAACCATCCGACTCGGGCGCACCGCTAGGCATCAAGCCTGCCGCCAAACCGCGCTATGTGCAATTCCGCTATAAGCGCTGAACAAATCATCCTGGGATTTGGTCCTGCGGGATTGAAGGCTTGCGCCTATGCTGGTTTGTCGGCGACGAACACCTTGGAGAGATAGGCCGGCCGCTCCGCTCTTACGATCAATCCGACTTCGGCCAGTAACGCCGCCAGATCCTGTTCCAAATAGTCGCGGAAGTAGGGTTCATGAAAATTGTCCGGAAAACCCAGCAGCGCGGGGTCCAGAACCGGCGTATCGCCAAGTTGCAGACTGTCCAGAAGCACCAGACGGCCGCCGGGCCGCAGCACCCGCGCCATTTCACCGGCGACAATCCGCCGCACCGGGCGCGGCAACTCATGGAAAAGATAGAGGCAGGTGACGATGTCGCGCGATGCATCCGCTAGCGGGATGGCCTCGGCATTGGCTTCGATGAACGCGGTGTCCGCAAGACCTCGGCGTCGGCGCCCGCGCGCCAGATAGGGTCCGCTGATATCCAAGCCGCTGAGCGCCAAATTCGCCCAGCAATGCCCGACAGTCGCCAGGAACCCACCGGTCCCGCAGGCGATATCCAAAAGCGCGGCGTTACCGCCGGCATGGCCGGCCAGGAACTCACTGATCGGAACCAAGGCTTCGCGGCGCATCGCGTCGGCGGTACCGGTGAACAGCACTTCGACTTGAAAATCGTAAAGCTCGGCGGAGTGGCGGCTGAGATAGCCGTCGGTCTGAAAATGGAAGTTGCGCAGGAAATAATCCGGATAGGCGCCATCGGCTGCCAGGTCCCGCACCTCCAACGACGCCCCGGCCTTTCGCCGCGCCCTGGCGCGCGGCAGATCCCGATAATAGCGCAACAAATCGCGTATCGCTTCGAGTGGATTGGGCACCACATCGCGAGGCAGTCGGTAATGGCCGGCAGCGATATTGGCCAGGTCACGGCGGACCAAATCGATTGCGCCACGGATCAGGGCTTGGCGCACCAGACGCGACCGGCGGCGGCGCTGTGCGGAAACCGGCGCGGTTTTACCCGCGGCCGCGAGCCCATCGAGCCGCCGCGTCGCCAGATAGTGACCGGTAAACCAAGCCATCCGCGCGGTCTGGCTGACGACATAGGCAACGCGCTCATGGACACGCATTCGGGCCTCCCATTAACAGCCAAGAACCGGACCGCAGACATGACTTTACTCCCGGCGTCTTCGGCGATGAATTCAAATCGGCTTTGAATCACCCGACCCGGTTGCGCCGTGCCCTAACCTGTGTTTGAAAGCCTCGCCTGCCTCCTTCGGACCGGACATCCCATGACCGCTTATAAAACCCTCGACGATTTCGACCCCGCCGGTCGCCGCGTGCTCCTGCGCGTCGATCTGAACGTGCCGATGCAGGACGGACAGGTTACTGACGCGACGCGGATCGCGCGGGCGGCGCCGACGATCCGCGAGCTGGTCGATCGCGGCGCCCGGGTCGTGGTGCTGTCGCATTTCGGTCGGCCCAAGGGTCGGCGAGATCCATCGATGTCGTTGAAGCCGCTGACTGGTCCCTTGTCCGAGGCGCTCGGCGGCACGGCTGTCCGGTTCGCCGACGATTGTATCGGTACCGCCGCCGCGTCGGTCGTCTCCGGCTTGGGAGACGGCGAGGTCGCGTTGCTTGAAAACCTGCGCTTTCATCCGGGCGAGGAAGCCAATGACTCGGATTTCGCCGCGGCCTTGGCGGCGCTTGGCGATGTTTATGTCGATGACGCCTTCGCCGCCTCGCACCGCGCCCACGCCTCGATCGAAGCAATCGCCCGCTTGCTGCCGGCCTATGCCGGCCGGCTTATGCAGGTTGAACTGGAAGCGTTGAGCAGCGCCCTGGAAAACCCGAACCGCCCGGTCGTCGCCATCGTCGGCGGCTCCAAGGTCTCCAGCAAGCTTGATCTCCTGGGCAATCTGGTGGCCAAGGTCGATCGACTGATCATCGGCGGCGGCATGGCCAATACCTTCCTGTTTGCGCGCGGCGTCGATATCGGCGCCTCGCTGGCCGAGCGCGATCTAGCGGACACCGCGCGCGACATCGAGGCCAGAGCGCGCGACGCGGGCTGCGAGATCCTGCTGCAGGACGACGCGGTGGTTGCTTCGGGATTGTCGGCCGACATCGAAACCCGCATTGTTCCGGTGAGCGAAGTCCCGAGCGACCTGATGATCCTGGACGCCGGCCCGGCCTCGACGGCGCGCTTCGCCGACTGTGTCGCCGACTGCCGTACCGTGGTTTGGAACGGCCCGCTCGGCGCCTTCGAGATCGCCCCCTTCGACGCCGCCACCGTGGCCTTGGCGCGCCGCGTCGCCGTGCTAACCGAGGCGGGGCAACTGCTATCGGTGGCTGGCGGCGGTGATACCGTCGCGGCCCTGGCGCTAGCCGGCGTGCAGGACCGTTTCAGCTATGTATCGACCGCTGGCGGCGCGTTCCTGGAGTGGCTCGAGGGCAAGGATCTGCCGGGCGTTGCCGTCCTCAAAAATTAACCAAAGCCGTCGAATCGGCGGAAACCTTGACTTTCAACCTCAAACTTCTTATTTTAAGGGCTTGAGGAGGACAGAATGGTCCAACCAGCAATCCCGCCGTCATTGCCGGCCAACTCGGTTCTACCGAACCTTGTTGTCCCACGGCCTGTGGAGCACCTCCGCAATAATGGGGTTCGACCGACCACTGCCCAGGGCATTACCGCCACCGATGAAGACAGCGCCGTCGAAGGTGAAAATCCGCGACACGATCAAGAACGTGTAACTGCGGAACGCCAGACCACACGCGGTGGTGGCTACGGTGGCCTTGGCGGCACGGTCGACCTATTGGTCTGAGGCTGCGCCATAAGGTTGGTCTGAGGCTGCGCCAAGCGCACGCCTTCCCGGCATTTCCACCCAGCCTTGAAACAGAGCCTCGTATTCGTGGCGTATCTATCTTGCCGCATCCCCCAAGGCACGGCACAGTGCGGCAATGAGCAATTCATCATACGACGATCGAACCGGTGGCCCGATCCACAAGCGGGTTCCGACCGACGACACTTTCGAGCGCCTGGTCTGCGACGAGTGCGGCTTCATCAATTACATCAACCCGAAGATCATCGTCGGCTCGGTTTGCACCTGGGAGGACAAGTTCCTGCTGTGCAAACGATCGATCGAGCCGCGCAAGGGATATTGGACGATTCCCGCCGGCTATATGGAGGAACGCGAGACCTCAATCGAGGGCGCCATGCGCGAGGCCCAGGAAGAGGCCTGCGCCGAAATCAAGATCGACTCATTGCTGGGTGTCTACAATATCGCCCGGATCAGCCAGGTCCAGCTGATCTACCGCGCGAAACTGGTCTCGCCAAATGTCGCGGCCGGACCGGAATCCGAGGCTGTTGGGTTGTTCACCTGGGCAGAGATTCCGTGGGCCGACCTCGCGTTCCCAAGCGTCCACTGGGCCCTTGGCCACTTTCGCGAACTCGAGGGTCAAACCGATTTCGCCGCCCGCCCGGAAGGCGCCATGGGTCTGTAGCCAGCGCGCGACGATTTTCAGTTTAACCCGAGCTGGCGCCCCTCGGACCGATCACCGCACCGGTCGGTAGAGATGAATGCGGCCCGCCGGTATCTGTTTTGGCGGGGCTAGGCGGCTGGCTGACCAGGCGGCGATCTCCTGATCACTGACAACCAAGGCGCCTGGCCTCAACAACCCGGCAACCAGCGGCGCAATCCGCTCCGCCAAGGCGGTGCTGTCGGCCTTCACGCCAGTGCCGATGTCCAGATGCGCCAGTGCCGCTACCGGCCCCAATAGGCCGCGGGCACGCGGCAAGGACTCGAGAAAATCGCCAAGGAACAGATGGTCCGCATCGGGTATGCAATCCGGATGCGCCGCCACCTCTCGCTCGAAAACAAAAATGTCCCGGCCAGCGGCAATCTCCCGCAGATGATCGAAGGTCCGACCGTTGCCGAGACCAAGTTCAAGCACCGCGCCATCGCGCCCATCGATCTCCTGCACGGCCCATTCAAGGGCATGTTTTTGCGCCATCAACCGACGGATGGCACTGTCCAGCCGGCTCATCGGTAACGCATTGGATGACAATGCCTCGCCAAGCAGAGCATCGGCGTGGAAGCAATTCGACCGTTCAGCGGGATCACCTCAGGACGCTTTCCTGCTATGGGCCTCACGAAGTTGGGTATTGGTACGCTCCAGCCGTCCGGCCAATTCTCGCATGATCTCCACGGCGATCTGCGGAAACTCGGTGACCAAGCGAAAAAACGTGTCCTTGGTGACTTTGAGGGTGGTCAACGAGTCCTTCGCCGTCACCGTCGCGGTTCGCGGTACGTCGCAGAGAATGGCGATTTCTCCAACCACATCGCCCTTTTTCAGTCGCGCAACCTCGATCGGCCCGCTCTCAGTGTCGATCAAAATGGCCGCCGCGCCGCTCATGATAATATAGGCGGCATCCCCGGCATCGCCCTGGTTAAACAAAATCTGGTCGTCCTGGTAAGACAATCGCTCGGAGGTGAAGGCAAGTAACTTCAGTTTCGAGGGCTCAATCTTACAGAACAACGGGATGTTCCTCAGAAGTTCGACTTCCTCATGCAGACTCATCGCGTCTCTCCAAATTCCATGGCCCTGGCCTCATTCATCGTCCAGGAGCGCCTTCAAGGCGCTGCTATCGGCCCCTTGAAGGTCGGCGAATCCGCCGGTCTCGACTACCCGGCCACCTTGCATCACCATCACCCGGTCAAATGATTGACCAAGGCTGGCCCGCTGAAGCGCCCAGACGACGCTGCGCCCCTCGGTCTCCCCCAGGATATTCGCCATCACCCTGGTCTGGCTCCCGGAATCGAGCGCCGCCGTCGCTTCATTAAAGATGAGCACGTCGGGACGCCGTAACAAGGCCCTGGCCATCGCAACTTTCTGGCGCTGGCCCGCCGAGAGCCGAGAGCCGCCGACACCAACCTCGAATTCGAGGCCGACCTCGATCACCGCGTCTCGCAGGTTCTCTGCCTCGATCACCGCCGCCAGAGCCTCTCCAACCCGGGTACCGGCATCGGCCTGTCCATAGGCGATCTTACCGAACAAAATATTGTCCTGCAGCGAGGCAGCGGCGTTATAGCGCTCGGTCGAGAAAATCTCCACGGCGTCCTGCAAGTCTTCCGGCAAATCCTCGGCGAAGAACCGGCGGGCCTCGAGGATGCGCTCGCGCACGTCGTCGTCGATCATGCCCAGGCGATGTCTGGCGGGTATCAGCTTGAAGGGAAGCGATAGGAACCGGTCACTATCCTCCGGCGCCATGTTGTCCAGACCCAATCGTTCCGCCCGCCCGAGCAGGATTTGAAAGTCCGGCAGATCCTCCGAGGAGATAAAGGCGTATTGGGTAAAAAATTCATGATCCGGCGGCAGGTCGGCAAACAGTTCAACCATCGTCGCGGCGACATCCCGACCGATTCTCAGGAAATCATGGGTCAATTCGGTTTTATCCAACACCCCGCGCACATAGGCGTTTTCGGCGATTTTCTCCAACGCGAAACGATCACCGACAGGGGTGCCGAAAAGCAAGTTCTCGGCCACCGTGGCATTGGTGTTGTAGAGCGTCGCGTCGAAGGACTCGACCAAGCCCTCCATGCCTGACTCCGCCAACTTTTCGCGCAAAGTCTGGCGGGCGACCAACACCCGCTCGGCCACGCCCGACTTGGCCTCCGGGTCGATGGAACCACGCAGCCCCAAGGTATAGGTATCGCCATCCAAATCGACGACGGCGAGCAGATCAGCCAGTCGTTTGGTCAGTTCGGCCTCGGTGTCGACACCGATCGCCCGATAGTCGATCCAGTCCGCCGCGAGATCATCCAGTGAGTTGCCCGACAATCGCGCATTTTCGAGATTGCGGGTGCGTTCGGCAACATCCCCGGTACCGTCTGGCGCCGGCGCCAGCGGTTGATGCATGGCGCCGAGCAGGATGTTCTCCCGCAATGTGCTGTTGAAAACGAAGGCGGTGGGGCCGACATAGCCGATCCGCCGGCCGGTCGCCGCTTCCGGTAATTTGGCGGTTTCTTCGCCGGCAATCGAAATCTGGCCGCTGTCAGGCATCAACACCCGCGCCAACAACATCGCCGCCAGATCCTTACCGCCACCACTGGGGCCGACCACCGCCACCCGCTCGGCCTCCTCGATGTTGAGCGAGAGGCTCTCGACGATCGGCACTCCCTCATCGTCGAGCACCGACAGATTGGCCGCCACGATCGGCCCGGCCAGCCGGAAATCCTGTTCCAGTTCGGCCTGCTGCATCTCCGCTGGGAGGGTGCCGGGGGGATCGAACTGCTCAACCACCTGGTCATATTTGATCTTCGAATCCGCCAACCGTTGATAATAGGTCAGCAGTTCCTTCCATGGCGCCGACAAATCCTTGTAGGCCGCCAACACCGCGACCAGGGCGCCGAACGTCAGGTCGCCCTTGATCACCAGATATCCGCCGATGGAATAAAAGAAGAACGGCGTCAACTGAGCGACGAAGTTATTGATGAACTTGATAAAGAATTTCCGCTGATAGATCTCGTAGCGGATGTCGTAGATCGTCCCCAAACGCTCGGTGAAGCCCGCCAACGCCCAGCGGGCGCCGTCATTGGCGTGGACTTCCTGAATGCCGGAGATCGACTCGCCAATCTTCTCCGACAGCCGCCGGACATTACGCACGCGGGCCTTACCGAGCTGATTCACATGCCATTGCAGCTTTGGAATCATATAGCCCTGGATCGGATAAAGCGCGATCGCCGCAAGCCCCAGCACCCAGTCCTGAACGAACATAAACACCAGGATGGTCAGCAACGTGCCGCCTTGAAAGGCCGGCAAGGCGATGGAATCGCCAACGAAACCGCCCAGCGGTTCGACCTCGGCGGTGACCATCTGGATCACTTCGCCCTGGCTCACCCGGCGAAAATGGGGGATCGGAAACCGCAAGACCCGGGAATAAAGATCGAAGCGCAACCGGCGCAGCATGCGCTCACCCAATTGGCCGCGAAATACATTGACGTAGAATTTGAAGCCGCCGTTGACACAGACCAAGATCAGGAACAGGCCGCTGAGCACCATGAGATAGTCGATCTGATCGACCGTCACCCCGAAAAATTCCGCTGGAATATTCTTGCCGCTGATCGCCTTGTTGATAATCGTCTTCGGCAGATCCAGCGAAAGATACAAAAACGGAAACGACAGCGCGGTCAGTACCAGCAGCAGGATCTGATCCCGTTTGCTGTACCGCCAGATAAAACGAAAGAGCGTTGATTCCATCAATTTGCCGCTCTGCTATTCAAGTCCGACCGGCAAACCGGCCTTCTCGGATCGCACTGTAGCCGATGACGAATCAGCGGTAAACGTGGCGCATCGACCCGCACTGTTTTTTGCTGTTTTGCGGAAAACCCGTGCTGTGGCATATTTCACTGGGATTTCGGCGGTTGCGGAAGAGCAATGGCGGTCAGGGCATCACGGTCGAATTGATCGAGGGGCGACATTGACGACGAATCAGGGTCGTCACGGGGGTAAGCCATGCGGAAGCGACGTTCGGGAGGTCAGCGCGGCCATGCGCGCGTGCTGATGTACAGCCACGATACGATGGGCCTCGGGCATCTAAGACGGTGCCGGGAAATTGCGCACTCGCTGGTCGAGGACGCCTCCCAGGTCTCAGTTCTGATTCTGTCAGGCTCGCCGATCATCGGCAGCTTCGACTTTCGAACCCGGGTTGATTTCGTCCGCGTCCCTGGCGTGATCAAGCTGCGCAATGGCGACTACACTTCGCTCAACCTGCATCTCAATGTCGAGGAAACCCTTGAGTTGCGCGAGTCGATCATCCGCCATACCGCCGACACTTTTGATCCGGATCTATTCATCGTCGACAAGGAGCCATGGGGCCTACGCGGCGAGGTTAAAAAAACCATGGAGATGCTGAAGGAGCGGGGAACGCCGCTGATTCTCGGCTTGCGTGATGTGATGGACGAGCCCGCCGCCCTGGTGCCGGAATGGGAGCGCAAGAAGGTGCTGCCGGCCCTGGAAGACCTGTACGATGAGCTCTGGGTCTATGGCATGAAGGAAGTTTGCGATCCCTTCGACGGCATGGGTATGCCGGCGAGCGTGCGGATGAAGACCCGATACACCGGCTATCTCAGGCGCCGGGTGCCCAGCGTCGGGACCACACCGCATCTGTCGATGACCGAAGATCCGTTCATTCTGGTAACCGCCGGCGGCGGCGGCGATGGCGATGGTCTGATGGATTGGGTGCTGCGCGCCTATGAGCAGGATTCAGATCTGCCATATCCGGCGCTATTGGTTCTCGGCCCGTTCATGTCGCAGGAAAACCAGGCGGAATTCATGGGTCGGGCGGCAGCCCTAGACCGGGTCCAGGTGATCACCTTTGATTCGCGTATCGAAAACCTGATGTCGCGGGCCGCCGGTATGGTCTCCATGGGCGGCTATAACACGTTCTGTGAGATCCTATCCTTCGACAAACGGGCGCTGATCGTGCCACGCACCGAGCCCCGGCTTGAACAATATATCCGCGCTCATCGGGCCGAGGAACTCGGCATGATCAGCATGCTGGTGGATGATGGCGATCGGGACCCAAGGAAAATGGCGGCGGCATTGCGGCGGTTACCAAGCCAGCCAAAACCATCGGAAACGATCGCCCCGCAGATGCTCGGCGGCCTCGATCAGGTTAATCTGCTGGCCCGGCGGTGGTTGGAGCGCACCCGGACCGGTGGCGGCCAGCGCGTTCGCCGTCGCGCCTGAGTCCGTATGGCCACGGCCGCCGGCACCGAAGCCCCCCGCAACACCCGCCTCGCGGTCGTGTTGAAGGGCTATCCCCGGCTGTCGGAAACCTTCATCGCCCAGGAACTGCTATCGCTTGAGCAACGCGGCGCCGAGATCACAATTATCTCCCTGCGGCGCCCGACCGACAGCAAGACCCATCCGATACACGCCCGAATAGCCGCGCCGGTGCTCTATCTGCCTGAATATCTTTATCAGGAACCTTGGCGTGTCTTGCGTGGTTGGTGGCGCGCCCGGGCAATGGTGGGATATCGGGAAACGCGGCGAACCTGGCTCCGCGACCTCAAGCGTGATCCGACGCCGAACCGGGTTCGCCGTTGGGGCCAAGCGCTGGTTCTGGCGGCCGAACTGGATCCGGCGATCCCGACCTTGTACGCGCATTTTCTACATACGCCCGGCTCGGTTACCCGCTACGCCGCCAATATCAGCGGGCGCCCCTGGTCGGTTTCGGCCCATGCCAAGGATATCTGGCTCACCCCGGAATGGGAGAAGCGCGAAAAGCTCGCCGATTGCGCCTGGGCGGTGACCTGCACAAATTATGGTCGCGACCATCTGGATGCACTGGCGCCCGGTAAGACCTGGCTCAGCTATCACGGCCTGGACCTGTCCGCCTTGCCAAGTCCGCCGGCGCCTCGCAAGCCAAGGCGCGGTGACGACCCGCAAGCCCCGATCCAATTGCTTTCGGTCGGTCGCGCCGTGTCGAAGAAGGGTTTCGATATGCTGCTCGATGCTCTTGCGATGCTGCCCGGCGCTCTGCATTGGCGCTGGACCCATATTGGCGGCGGTCAGGAGCTGAAGGCCCTGCGACAACAAGCCATATCGCGCGGGGTCGCAGACCGGGTCAAATGGTTGGGCGCGCGTGCCCAAGCCGATGTTTTCAACGCCTATCGCACCGCCGATCTTTTTATCCTGCCGAGCAGAATCGCCAAAGACGGGGATCGGGACGGATTGCCCAACGTGCTGATGGAAGCCGCCAGTCAGGGCCTTTGTTGTCTGGCGAGCGATGTTGCGGCTGTCTCGGAACTGTTGCGTCATGGCGAAACCGGCTGGCTGGTGCCGGCGGACGACCCGGCGGCGCTGTGCGCGGCGATCGGCGAACTTGCGGGTGACGCCAGCCGTCGCTTGGCGATCGGGGCGGCCGGGTTGGCGCGGGTCGGGGCCGCATTCGACCACGCCTCGGGCCTAACGGTGATTTGCGAACGCCTCGGCCTTCCCCCGCGACAGCCGGGTTTCGTCGGCTCAGCGGACACCCAAACCCTGGACGCGGCGCAATGAGAGTCAGTTTTTATGCCCCGCTCAAGCCGCCGGATTCGCCAAAGCCATCGGGCGACCGGCGGATGGCCAGACTGCTGCTGAAAGCCTTAAAGGCGCGCGGCCATGATACCCACCTGGCGTCACGTATGCGCAGCCGCGACGCCGTCGGCGATCCCAAAAGCCAAGCCCGCTTGGAGCGCCTTGGCAAGCGGCTGGCCGACCAGCTGATCCGAGCCTATACCGCGCCCGGGGCCTGGCGTCCGGATCTGTGGTTCACCTATCACCTGTTCTACAAGGCGTCCGACTGGATCGGCCCGATCGTCGCCGATGCGCTATCGATACCTTACGTTGTGGCCGAGGCCTCACATGCGCCGAAACGAGCCGACGGGCCCTGGAGCCAGGCGCACCATCAGGTGGAGATCGCGCTTGCCCGCGCCGATCTGGTGATTGGTCTGAACCGCCGAGATCGCGCCTGTGTCGAGCCTGCGCTGGGCGCCCGAGCCCGATATTTCGGCCTACGACCTTTCCTTGAGTTAAAAAAGGATGTTGAGCGACAGAGCGCCCGGGCCGAGATCGCCGCGCGCCACGACATCTCGCCCGATACCGTTTGGCTGCTGGCGGTCGGGATGATGCGCGAGGATGCCAAGCTGGAATCTTATCGGGTGTTGGCGGCGGCGCTGGCCCGGCTGGAAACCCGGACCGCCTGGCGGTTGATCGTCGTCGGTGACGGACCGGCCCGACCGATAGTCGAGCAAGCATTGGGGCCGGAGACAGTGTTTACCGGCATCATACCAGGGGACGGTCTGGCGACGTATTATGCCGCCGCCGATGTCTTCGTCTGGCCCTCGGTACACGAAGCTTACGGCATGGCGCTTTTAGAGGCGCAGACGGCGGGGCTGCCGGCGGTGGCCGGCGACTCGGGCGGTGTGCCGGATATTTTGCGGGACGGCGAAACCGGCATTCTATGCCGAGAGGGCGACGCCGTGGATGTCGCCAATGGCGTGGCGAGGCTGATCGATGATCCGGCGACCCGGCAGCGAATGGCCGACGCCGCCCGTACGGTCACGGCCGCCGAGCATGGGTTCGCCGGCGCCGCCGACCGGATTGATGATCTTCTGACTGAAGCCCTCGCCCGGTATGCCGAGGGCGGATGACCGTCCAGCTGGCGCTCATCCGACATGGCCCGACGGCCTGGAACACGGCGCGACGCCTACAGGGTCGAGGCGATATTCCGCTTTCACCCGAAGGCCGGCGAAAGATCGCCGAATGGCGGTTGCCTGGCTTTTTGACCGACATTGTCTGGCGCACCAGCCCGCTGATCAGGGCGCGCCAAACTGCGGCATTGTTGGGAATCTCGAACCCGACGGTCGATCCACGCCTGATCGAAATGGATTGGGGCGACTGGGAGGGCGAGACCTTAAGCGATCTGCGGGCCCGTCAGGGCCTGAAAGTGCAAGTCAACGAGGATCGCGGCGTCGATCTTCTGCCCCCGAATGGGGAATCCCCGCGCCAAGTCCAAGACCGGCTGCGGCCCTTGCTCAAGGAACTCGCCAGCGGTCCCGCGATCACTGGTGCGATAACGCATAAGGGCGTGATCCGCGCCCTGCTGGCGCTCTCGACCGGCTGGAACATGTTGGGCAAACCCAAGGTTCGCCTTGACTGGCAGGCGGCGCATGTCTTTTGTGTCGACGCCGATGGGCAGATCACGCCCGATCGCCTGAATTTACCATTGATCGACGCCGGACCTTGATGATGTCGCGACCGAAACTCTTGCTCTACGTCCAAAATCTTTTGGGCATCGGGCATTTGCGCCGGGCCGCCGCGATTGCCAGGGCAGCGGTCGCCGGCGGGTTCGACGTGGCCTTCGTTTCCGGCGGG
>JAQBUJ010000019.1 GCA_027623845.1 Pseudomonadota bacterium | reverse complement strand
AACGGTTCGCTATAGGTCGTCGACGCCGTGGCGATCAGCCCAATCCGGCTGGTGCTCGCCGCCAATGCCGCCAGCACGGTGATCGGCTCCAAGCCGGTGCGCGGGCCGCCCACGATATCGTCGCCCAGGGCCAGTTGGTCGGCCAGGAAGATCGAATCGAACGCCCCCGCCACGGTCGGGCGCGCCAGGTCCTGGTAGTAGCCGATATCAAACACCGACAAGGCCGAGGCGTCGGGATGCCGCCAGGAGGCTTCGTGATGGCCGCGGCTGTGAATGAACAGATTGAGGTGAAGATGTCTTGTCATCAGTGGTTCGGCTCTTAGCATTGGGTTTGTATTCGCTCTTCATCGCGACGAGCGCATGATCGGTTTAGTCGGAACCGCCGGCGGCGTGACCACCGCGCACCTGGGTGCGGTACATCAGCCGTCGTTGCGCGGGATCAAGCGTGCCGCGCCGATGCAGGGTGCAGCGATTGTCCCAGATGACCAGATCGCCGGGCCGCCAGTGTTGCGCCCAATTCAGCGACCCGGCCTCGACATGCGCCCAAAGCGCATCCAGCAATTGATCGCTGTCAGCGTCCGCCAGACCAACGACCCAGGCGTTGGGGCGGCGTCCGAGATAGAGGGATTTCCGCCCGGTGTCCGGATGCCGAACGACCAGGGGATGGACGGCGCCCGGCCGCTGGTTGTTGGCGTAGTCGGCGTCGAACCCGGCCCGCAACTGGCCGGCGGAGTTGCGGGTCGCATCATGTTTACATAAGAGCGTCTCGATCCGCGCCCGCAGCTCCGGCGGCAGGGTTTCGTAAGCCGAATATAAATTATAAAAATGGGTGTCGCCGCCGGTCACCGGCGTCTCGATCGCATACAGCAAGCTGGCTTTCGGCGGCAGGTCCTTGTAGCTCATGTCCTGATGCCAGACGAGTTCGGCATTGCCCAACCCACCGATCGGCGTGCCATTCTCGATAATGTTCGAAACGATATTGATTTCGCTGCGGGTCGGATGATTGGGCACATTGACCGGTCGGCGCGGCGCGGCGTCAAGCACGCCAAACCGGGCCGAGAACTCTATCAGCGCCGCTTCATCCAAGCTCTGGTCACGAAACCTGAGGACAAGATGATCCCCCCAGGCCCGCGAGAGCCGACCGAAGGACGCCGCGTCGATGGCGGCGGCGAGATCCAAACCGGTGATATCAGCACCAAGCGCGGCACCGGTTGGGACGACCTCGAATTGCGACTGCGATGCCATTTGAACCGACTTCCTTTGCGTCCGATCGCCCCTGTGCGCCGCCGATTTAGGCGAAATCGCCCAACGATGATGCCTAAAGCGCTAAGCGCCGGCCATGTTATTGAATGAGATATGGATGCACAATTGATCCGCGGCATCCCGCTACCCACCGGTGGCGCGGCGATCCTTCCTGTCGAGATAGCGATAGTATTCCCCGACCACGCGAAGGAACCATGGTTTGCCTCGGTAGAAAGGCACCGGAACGCCAGGAAACGCGAGTTCGCCATAGCCGCTGTCGGTCCGATCATCCTGCAAAATACGCCGCGCGACCTGTTGACCGAGATAGGTCATCATGGCGACCCCGCTACCGTTACAGCCGATACAGTAGTGCAGACCATCCTCCTTCCCCATATGCGGCAGCGCGTCGGTCGTCATGGCCACCAAACCGGACCAGGAATGGGTGATCCGGGCGCCTTTCAGCTGCGGCCACCGTTCGGTCATCATGGCGTGCAGCACGGTCGCGCTGACCTCAGGCGGAACATCGTGAAAGCGGGCGCGACCGCCATACATAACCCGCCGGTCGCCGGGCAGCAGCCGGTAATAGCTGGTCACCCGCGGGGTCTCCGAAATGGTCCGGCCGTTGGGGATAAGCTCGCGCGCCAGGTCCTCCGGCAATGCCTCGGTGACGATGATCTGGCTGGATATCGGAACCAACCGATTGCGCAGCTTCGGGGTCAGCGCGCCGGTATAGGCGTTGGTGGCGATAATCACCTGCTCAGCCCGGCAATCGCCGCCGGTGGCCTGCCCTTTGGTTTTTATGGTGAAACCGCCAAGAGCGCCCTCAATCGCCAGCACTTGGGTATGGGCGCATAAGGTGACGCCGGCGCGGTGACAGGCATCCAGTAGGCCTTTGTGGAAAAGCGACGGGTGCAGTTTGCCGGCCCGGTTGATAACCAATCCACCGTGATAAAAATCGCTCCCGATTTCCGAGCGTTGTTGCTCGCGCGAGATCACCGATGCATCGAGATCCAAAAGCCGGTTCAAAAATGCGGCCTTCTCCACCAGGCCAGGCAAATGCGCTTTTGAATAGGCGCCAACGAAGCGGCCACGGCGTTCGAAATGGCATTCAATGCCTTCGCGCTCGATCAATGTTTGAACGAGTTGATAAGCCGCCAGGCTCTCGCCCAGCAGACCTTCGACCATCCGGTTGTGATCCTCGCCCCGTTCCGACTGGCCCGGCGTGCCGGATATGCCCTTGCCCAGATTGATCCCGGCGCTTACCCCGCCGCCATTGCGGCTGCTGGCGCCCTCACCAAAGGCCAAGGCGTCGACAACGGTCACGTCACGCCCCTGCCGGGCCAATTCCAGCGCCGCCGATAATCCGGCATAGCCGCTGCCGACAATAAAAATCTCCGTCACCGCCGGTAGGTCAGCGGCATGCTCGGTGCCCGGACGCGCCGCCTCCCACCAATAGGGTTCGGGTTTATAGTCGGGATGAAAAAGCGATTTATCGATTTTCACGGGACTTTACTGTCTCCAAGGGATCGCTGGCTCCAAGGGATCGCTGGCTCCAAGGGATCGCTGGCTCCAAGGGATCGCTGGCTCCAAGGGATCGCTGGCTCCAAGGGATCGCTGGCGAATTTCCAGGTTACTATAAATTCATTAAAAACGAGGGCTGGTTGTCGCGCCCTGCCGTTGATTTAAGGCTCACCCCCATCCCAAGCCGGTCAGCCGGCTAGAGTGACAAACCCTGTCGGCGGGTCAGCAACAAATAGATCCCGGCGGCCAGGGACGCGGCGGCGATCAGATAGAAGGCGGGCTCGTAACCGCCGCCGAACTCGACAATAGCGCCGAAAACCGGGGGACCGGTGACAATGCCGAAGAACATGAAAAATTGGCCGCCGCCCGCCGCCTCCCCGACCTTGTTCGGCGGCGCCAACCGGGCGAATTCCGAAAGCAATAGGCCAAGCACGCCATTGGTGCTGACGCCCAGCAAGACCGCAACCAGCCCGGTTAGCCAGAACGGCCAATCCGGGGCAAAAAAGCTGATCGCGATGATGCTGCCGGCCATCATGATACCAACCAGGCCAAGCAGCACCCAGGAGCTTAAAAGTCGGCCCGCGATCGCCCCCCAAAAGACCCGCGCCGGGATCGCCGAGGCGTGGATAATCGCGAACACTAGGCCGGCAAACGCGCTGGACAGGCCATTCACCTCGACCAGATAGATCACGATGAAAGCAAGCAGCGCCATCTGCACGAAAGTATAGAGAAAGCCGGCCACCGCCAGCGTGGTAAGCGCTTTGTTGGTCATCACCACCCGCAACGACTCCGCGATACCGGAAAGGCTGATCCGGAAGCTGGGCTCGCGGTCGTCGTCAAGGTCGGACCGAATGAACTGAAGCGCGCAAACCATCAACAGCGGCAACGCCGCGATCGAGATAGTGGCGATCCGCCAGTCATAAAAACCCATCAGCGGCGGCAAGAGCAGACCGGCCAGCATGCCGCCCATCGGCGTTCCGGTTTGCTTGACCGAGAAAACCAGAGGCTGCCATCGCGGCGGCGAATGCCTAGCCAGGATCCGTGAGCCGGCTGGGTTAAGCAACCCGGTCGCCAAGCCTATCATCGCGGCGGCGACCAAGGTCACCGGCCACCACGGCGACGCACCGGCCAGGCACAGGCCAAGCCCGGCCGCCAGCAGCACCATCTGGCTGGTCCGAATCACCCCATAGCGGACAAGAAAGCCGCCGGCGGCCAACCCCGACAGCATCGCGACGACATAGAGCACGGCGGTAAAAATGCCGATATTCGTCGACTTAACCCCCAAGTCCGCCGAGGCCTGCACCGCCACCACCGCAGCCGCATAGCTGCACATCGTGCCGAAAGCTTGAATCCCCACCATCGCTGGCAGGACCACCGGGATCTTCGTGTTCAGCAGCTCTCGCATCGTCGCCTGTAAATTCCCCGGAACCGGATCGATGGCCGAATTAGATGGTCGAATTAATAGCGGCCGAGCCACAATCTGGCTTGGCCGCAATGGTGAAATCGCCTCTTGATCAAGGAGCGTGAGGGCGATTCACGCGGACAACCCCCGAACCTGCGATAGACTGGTGAAGTAACGATAGATTGGACGGCAACCTATCACGGCCATCCCGAAGCGCGGTCACCTCAAAACGCGCATAACCACTGTGAGGAAATGAAAATGCGTATCGGATTTATCGGGCTCGGCGCCATGGGGCGGCCGATGGCGGTCAACCTCGTAGCAGCCGGTCATGAACTCGTGGTCTGTGATACCGACCCAAGCCGTACCGCGATCCTCGCCCAGCGCGGCGCCACTGTTGCGAAAACCGCCAAGGAAACCGCCGACATGGCGGATGTCGTGCTCGCCTGTTTGCCCAATTTGGGCGCCGCCGAAGCGGTTGCGACAGGCGATGAGGGCGTGGTCGCCGGCGCGCAGGCCACGGCCTATGTTAATCTAAGCACCACCGGCAGCGCCTATTCCCGCGACGTGGCGGCAAAGATGGCCGAGGCGGGTAAAGCGTTTCTCGACGCGCCGATCTCCGGCGGCCCGCCAGGCGCCGAGGCCGGCACCCTGGGGATCATGTGTTCCGGCGACAAGGCGATCTTCGAGGCGCTTCAGCCGGCGCTTGAGGCAATCTCCGGGAAACTGGTCTATCTCAACGATCAACCCGGCGCCGCTCAGACGATGAAGCTGGTCAACAATATCATTTCCTTTGGCAATCTGTCGGTGGCGCTTGAGGCGATGACCCTGGGCGCCAAGGCCGGCCTCGACCCGGAGCAGATGCTGGAAGTAATCAACGCCTCGTCCGGCCGTAACAGCGCCACCGAAACCAAGATCCCGAACCACATCCTGACCCGCAATTTCGACTATGGCGGCGCCATGTACATCATCGAAAAGGATCTGGACCTCTGGCGCCGAGAAGCCGAGTTCTATGAAACCCCGATGTGGCTGGGGACGAATATTCGCACCTTGTTCATGCATTGCATGGCTGAAATGGGCCGCGACAAGGACATAACCGTGCTGGCGCAGACCTTGGAGAAAATGGCCGGCGTCGAGATCCCTAAAACCCGATAAGTCCCGGTCTCTTGCCGCGGCGGATTAGGACGGCGACCAGCTATAGACCCGCTGCAGGGTCCGGCCCATCAGATCGGCGCGCTCTTCCTCGGACAAGCGGTCGGTCAGGCGGAACGGCTCCACCCCCTGGGCATAGGTCAGCAGATTGACCGCCCGGGTCCAGTCGGTGCCCCACAGGCATCGATCAAGGCCGAAAGCGTCGAAAATCCGCCGCAGCGGGTCCCAGAGATCGTTATATGGGTAGGGCTCATGGGAGAGCGTGCAGGCGCCGGAGATTTTGATGACGATGTTCTGGTGTTCGGCCAGAGCCAGCACTTGCGGCAGATCGGCAAACGGCTCCGCCGGGGCTGGCGGCACGAACGGTTGGTTCAAGCCGAGGTGATCGATAACCAGCATGGTGTTTGGATGCGCCCGCGCCAGGGTCGCCGCCTGGTCGGTATGGCCCCAACACAACAGATTAACCGGCAGCGCGTGGCGGGCGGCAGCCTGCAGCACGCGTTTGATACCCGGACCGTCGGGGTCAACCGAAACCCCGTGCGCCATCATCACCCGGATCGCCACGGTGCCGTCCAGCGCCGCCCAGTCGGCGATCGTGTCGGCCACGCCGGGATCGGTTGGATCAACCGGCTTGATCAGGCCGAAGCGACCGGGATGCGCGGCGCCGACCGCCAGGACATAGCTGGCGTCGTATCGGTACATCGAATAGGGCGAGACCAGCAGCGCGCCATCGACGCCGACCGCATCCATCGCCGCGACCATGTCATCGCCGGTCACCTCTGGCGGTCCGGCTAGCGTTCCGACCCAGGGTCGCCCCGGATGATCCCGTTCATATGCGTGGACTTGCGAGTCGATCGTCAGCATGGCGGTCATCCTTTTCGGACTGGACAACAGAGCGTTAAATTCGTTTGCGCCGCCGCCCGTGTCGTTGCGACCCCGTCCCGAAGGTATGATCTCAACGATCAACCCAACGGGGCGGCAGTCAAGTCACGTCACGATTGGTGGCGACTAGTGGTCCTGGGCGTCCACCACCGCATAAGCGGTCATGTTAACCACACCGCGCGTGGTCACCGACTGGGTTACGATATGCACCGGCGCCGCCATGCCCATCAGCATCGGCCCAACCGACAGTCCATCGCCAACGGTCTTCAGCAGATTGAAGGCGATATTGGCCGCGTCGAGGGATGGCGCCACCAACAGGTTAGCGCTGCCCTTCAGCTTCGAATCCGGGAAGACCCGAGCCCGGATGCTTTCATTGAGCGCGGCGTCGGCATGCATTTCGCCTTCGACCTCAAGGTCGGGGTCGCTGGCATGTAGCATCGCCACCACTTCGCGCATCTTCATCGCCGAGTCACTGTCGCGGGTGCCGAAATTCGAATGCGACAGCAACGCCACCTTGGGTTCAAGGCCGAAGCGCTTTACCTCCGCCGCCGCCAGACGAATCATGCTGGCGGTTTCCGCCGCCGTCGGGTCGAGCGCGACATGAGTGTCGCAAAGGAAATACGATCCGCTCGGCACAACAACCAGACTGAGCGCCGAAACATCGGCGACGCCCTTGGCCTTGCCAATAATCTGCGTCAGATCACCCAGGTCTTTTTCATACTGACCATGGGTGCCGCAGATCAACGCATCCGCCATTCCCTGCTTGACCATCATCGCGCCAAGCACCGTCGGATTGCTGCGAACCAAGTCGGCCGCGCGGTTCGGCGTGACGCCGCTACGCACGTTCATTTTATGGTACAGCGCCGCCAGACCGGTGGTGTTTGCCTCGTCCTGCGGATCGACGATCAGCACGTCAGTATCGGCCTGGAACCGCAAACCGAGCTGGACCATCTGCGCTTCGATTACCGAACGTCGACCGATCACGACCGGCTTGGCCAACCCGTCATCAACCGCGATCTGCACGGCGCGCAGAATGCGTGAATCCTCGCCTTCGGCGTAAATCACCCGCTTGGGATCCATCCGCGCCTTCTCGAAGATCGGCCGCATGATCTGACCGGAACGGAAAACGAAGGACGTTAGTTTGCGCCGGTACTCGTCAAAATCCTTGATCGGCCGCGATGCGACGCCACTATCCATCGCCGCCTTGGCGACCGCCGGGGCTATTTGGGTGATCAGGCGCGGGTCGAAGGGTTTCGGGATCAGTTTTTCCGGCCCAAAAGTGCCGCTCTGTCCGCCAAACGCCGCCTGCACGATGTCGGAACTTTCGGCCATCGCCAGATCGGCCAGCGCCTTGACGCAGGCGATTTTCATTTCCTCGTTGATCACCGAGGCGCCGACATCCAAGGCGCCGCGGAAGATGAACGGAAAACAGAGCACATTGTTGACCTGGTTGGGATAGTCCGACCGACCGGTGCCGATGATCACGTCCGGTCGCGCCTTATGCGCCTCTTCCGGCGTGATTTCAGGGTTCGGGTTGGCCAGCGCCATGATGATCGGCCTGTCGCCCATGGTCTTGACCATGGCGCCGGTCATCGTTCCCGGCGCCGACAAACCAAGGAAAATATCGGCGCCGACCAAGGCCTGCTCCAAGGTCCGATGCGCGGTATCGTTGGCGAAATATTCCTTGTATTTGTCCATCCGCTCGGTCCGGCCCTTGTAGATCGTGCCGGTCCGGTCGGTAACGATGATGTTTTCCTTCGGCATGCCCAGCGCGATGAGCTGATGCACGCAGGCCTGGGCCGCCGCACCGGCGCCCGAGGTCACCAAACGGACTTTCTTGATGTCCTTTTCGACGACGCGCAGCGCATTGTAGATCGCCGCCGCCACAACGATCGCGGTGCCGTGCTGGTCATCATGGAAAACCGGAATTTTCATCCGCTCGCGCAGCAGCCGCTCAATTTCAAAACAGGCCGGCGCGGCGATGTCTTCCAGATTGATGCCGCCGAAGGTCGGCTCCAACCGGGCGACGCATTCGACGAATTTTTCAACGTCGGTCTCGTCCACTTCGATGTCAAAGACGTCGACATTGGCGAATTTTTTGAACAGAACCGCCTTGCCTTCCATCACCGGCTTGGACGCCAAGGCGCCGATATTGCCAAGGCCGAGCACGGCGGTGCCATTGGTGATCACACCGACCAGATTGCCGCGCACGGTTACGCTGGCGGCTTCGACCGGATTCTCGGCGATCAGCATGCAGGCGGCCGCAACGCCGGGCGAATAGGCCAACGCCAGATCGCGCTGGTTCGCCATCGGCTTGGTCGCCACGATCTCCAGTTTTCCCGGCGGGTCCATCTGATGATAAACGATCGCCGCCTTGTCTAGTTCGTTGCTCATGGCCTGCTATCCCCCAATAACGCCGCTGGCAGCGGCAACGCTTTGCAGCCGACCGGCGTTATGCCGATCGCCGCTCGATCACTCTTCCCTTGAACGACGCCACCCCGTCCCGCTGTGGCGAATGGTAACCAGTTTAAAGCCTCGCGAGAAGGCCGCGCTTTGTTGGTCGCTTGGTCACTTGCCTAAAACAGACTAAAGGCCGGTGTTTTCAGTTCAACGATCGGTCTTATCCGTTGTCCTTGCGGCGCTGTAGGATCTCGATAAGCGCCATCAAACAGATCGAGGCCACGGTCAATAAGGTGGCGACGGCGATGATTGACGGATTGAGCTGATCCCGCAGATCGGCGAAGAGTTGCCGGGGCATGGTGAACTGGCCCGGCCCGGCGACGAACAGCGCCACGACGATCTCGTCGAATGAGGTGACAAAGGCGAAAACCGCCCCCGACAACACTCCCGGCAGGATCAGCGGCAGGGTGACGCTGAAGAACGCGTTAATCGGGTTTGCCCCCAGGCTTTCAGCGGCGCGCACCATGGTGTGGTCAAAGCCCTGCAAGGTGGCGGTCACGGTAATCACCACGAACGGCGTGGCCAACGCCGTATGCGCCAGGATCAGGCCGATATGGGTGCCCAGCAATCCGACCTTGGCCAGGGCGAAATACGCCGCCAAGGCGGTGATCACCAGCGGCACCACCAACGGCGAGATCAGGAACCCCACCAGAAGCCCTTTGAATCTGAACTGAGCCATCGTCAGTCCATAAGCCGCCAACGTGCCCAGCACCGTGGCGATCACCGTGGTCGCGCAGGCCACGATCATGCTGTTCTCGAAGGCGAAACCCCAGGGGTGCGGCTGCAGGACCTGCTCGTACCACCGCAAGGACAGGCACGGCAGTGGATAGTTAAGAAAGGTTCCGGAGCTGAACGAGATCGGCATGATGATCAAGGTCGGCAACAGCAAAAACAGAAAACCGAAGGCGCAGATCACCCGAAGCCCGACATAGCCGACCTGTTGGCCAAGGGTTGCGTTCGCCGGCAGCGCCATGGTTGTCCCGATCAGTTCAAGTTCATTCGATCACCACCGGCAAAGCGATGATAGATCGGATAAATCGCCGCGACACAGACCAGCACCACCACCGCCAGCGCCGCCGCCATGCCCCAGTTCGCGGTGCCTAGCGCGAATTCGGCGATCAACGAGGCGACCATTTGATCGCTGCGCCCACCGACCAGCGCCGGGGTGATGTAAAAACCCAACGAGATCACGAAGACCAGCAAACAGCCGGCGCCGAGGCCAGGAATGGTCTGCGGCAGATAGATCGACAAAAACGCCGAGAACGGGCGCGCGCCAAGCGACGCGGCGGCGCGCATATAGTCGGTCGAGATCGATTTCATCACGCTATAAAGCGGCAGCACCATGAACGGCAGCAGGATGTGCACCATCGCCACGTAGACCCCGAAACGATTGAAGATCATTTCGAACGGTTGATCAGTGATCCCGAGCCAGATCAGGAAACCGTTGATCATCCCCTGGTTCTGCAACAGCACCACCCAGGCCGCCGTGCGCACCAGCAGCGAGGTCCAAAAGGGTATCAAAATAAGAATGAACAATATCCGCTGATTGGCCGGCTTCGAGGTGGCGATCAGATAGGCAATCGGGTAACCGATGACGACGCACAGAAATACCACGACGGCACTGATCCAGAAGGTTTCCGTCAGATAGGCCAGATAGATTCGTCGGTTTTCCTCGGCCTGGACGAGGCCCTGGTCCCACGTCATTTTCAAATCGACCGCAGCAAGCAGATAGCGCGGCGTATAGCTGGCGCTGGCGTCCTTGATCGCCCGCCAATAGGCGATGTCGCCCCAGCGCTTGTCGAGGGCGATGAGGTCTTCCTTGATCGAAGGTCCCGTCAAGCGTTTGATCCGCCGGGCCGCCTTCATGGTCATCGAGCGAAAACCGGCGATTTCGTAATTCAACCGCAATGCCGCGCGGGCGATGGTCTTGGCTTTATAGGCGTGCTTGGCGTCCGCGGCGAAGGCTTCAAAGGCCGCTTCACCGGGTAAGGCCTGGCCATCCCATTCAGCCATCGCCGCCGTGGTTTGTGGCAAAATTCTACTGACTAATGGATTATCGACGCTGTAATACAGCACCGCCAAAATCGGCACACCGAACACACAGACCAGAAGCAGGAATAACGGCGCGATCAGCGACAGCGCGGTTAGCTTACGCGCGCGGTCGCCCCGGGCAAGTTTGCCTGCCAGGACGGATGGATCGGTTGTTTGCGCGTGACGCGACGAGGCCGAAATGCCGAACCCTCCCCAACAAAGCGCGGCGTGACCGGGCGACCGGCGGAGAGCGAATCCCCCCCGCCGGCGCACCGTCAATGGGTGACCAGGAGCCGTATTAGTGGCCCTTCTTATTGGCCCTTCCAGGCATTCCAACGTTCGGTCAGCGCGTCGAGATTGTCGATCCAGAACGCAATGCCCTCGGCTGATCCGGTAACAAACGCACCCTCGACGTTCTTACCAGCCGGCAGAGTTTCCGTGACCTTGGCCGGAATGTGCTGAACCGCATCCATCACCGACGGACCATAGGGCAGCACGTTCATCGAATATTCGGCCTGCAATTTCGGATCCGAATAATATTTCATATAGCCATAAGCCGCCTCGACATGGGGTGAACCCTTCAGGATAACCCAGCTGTCGAGATAGACGGTGTTGCGATCCCAAACCATCTTCAGGTTACGGCCGCTCTTCTGCGCCGAGCTCACCCGGCCATTATAGGCGGTGGACATAACCACGTCGCCTGAAGCCAACCATTCGGGGGCTTGCGCGCCGGCCTTCCAGAACTGCAGAGAGGATTTCACCTCGTCAAGCTTGGCGAAGGCGCGGTCGACGCCGGCGGGTGTCGAGAGGACCTTGTAAACGTCGCCAACCGGCACGCCATCGGCCATCAAGGCGAATTCGAGCTTGTGTTTGGGATCATCACGCAGGCCCCGCTTGCCCGGCCATTTTTTGACGTTGAAAAAGTCTTCCAAGGTCTTCGGCTTGTCGGCGCCGATCAGGGTGTCGTTATAGGCGATGACCACCGAGACGATGACCACGCCGACCCCGCATTCGGTCGCCGCGCCGGGAACGTAGTTCGCCTTGGGGCCGATCTTCGACCAATCCAGCTGCAGGAACAGACCTTCCTCACAGCCGCGCGCCATTTCGGCGGTTTCGACCTGCACCACGTCCCAGGGGATGTTCTTGGTTTCCTGCATCGCCTGAAATTGCGCCCAGCCACCAAGATAGGTGTCCTCTAGGAATTTCATCCCCTTGGACTTGGCGTAGGGGGCGAAGAAAATATCTCTTTGGCCCTTCTGATACTCGCCGCCCCAGGACGCAATGGTGAATTCGCGCGCTTCGGCAACGCCGATCGACACGGTTGCGGCCATCACCGCCGCCGCCGTCAATTTTCCCAATGTGCCTTTCAAACTCATAAGTAACCCTCCCTTTTTTCTATACCCCGAATGTTTTAGGCAGCGAGTTCAATGCGTCGAAACCACCGTTGCATGATCGCTGAAAAACCCGAGCACTTTGGAACCCTACAGGATAAATTCGGCGATGAAGAGGGGGGTCGCGTCCAAAAATTCAGCGCCGCCCGGCCTCAGCGATACGTCACCCGGCGGGTTTTCCCTGGCTGTTCCATGGGAGTTCGGCGGGAGTTCCAAGGGAGTTCCAGGGGGTGTCTATGGAACCGGCTTTGACAAAATCGTCCAGCCGGTCAAACTTGAATGGTAAAGATCCGAACGGTGCGAAAATCCGCACCGATGGCGGGTAAATGGGCACCTATTTGGCAGGAAATGGGATTTTCGTGAACGATACAAGCGACGACATCATCGAATTCATCGGCGTGGAGAAGACTTATGACGGCAAGGTCAATGTCGTCGAAAACTTAGATCTGGCGATCCATCGCGGTGAATTTCTCACGTTGCTCGGCCCAGCCGGCTCCGGAAAAACCACCACGCTTATGATGTTGGCCGGCTTCGAGGCGGCCACCGGGGGCGACATAAAGTTGAACGGCAAGTCGCTCAACAATGTGCCGCCGTTCAAGCGAAACATGGGCGTGGTCTTCCAAAATTATGCCTTGTTCCCGCATAAGACCGTTTTGGAGAACGTCGCCTATCCTTTAATTCAACGCAAATTGCCCAAGGTCGAAGTCCAGAAACGCGCCAAGGACGCACTGGAAATGGTCGAGTTGGAGGCCTTCGGCGACCGCCGGCCACAGCACCTGTCGGGCGGCCAACAGCAACGGGTCGCCCTTGCCAGGGCCTTGGTGTTCGAGCCCGAAGTGGTGTTGATGGATGAACCGCTCGGCGCTTTGGACAAAAAGCTGCGCGAGCAAATGCAGATCGAGATCAAGCACCTGCATGACCAACTTGGCATGACCGTGGTCTATGTCACCCATGACCAGGGCGAGGCGCTGACCATGTCGGACCGGGTCGCGGTGTTTCACCAGGGCCGCATTCAGCAGATCGACGACGCCGTCTCGGTCTATGAGCGCCCGGCCAATGAGTTCGTCGCCAACTTCATCGGTGAGAACAACACCCTGCACGGCGTCGTCGAGGCCATCGACGGCACGAGCTGCCGCGTCTTGTTGGCTGACGGCATGGTCGCCACGGCAACCGCCGCCAATCCGATGTCAGTGGGAGACCGGACCACGCTATCGGTCCGACCGGAGCGAGTGCTGGTTAATGTTGATCCGGCCAATGGCGCCGAAAACTTGCCGGCGGCGGTTTCCGAAATCATCTATTTTGGCGACCATCGGCGGGTGCTGATGACCTTGAAAAGCGGCGCTGAGTTGATGGCCAAGGTACCGCTGGCGGAGGTGGGGGACAGACTAAAAGTCGGTGACCAGCTTGCGGTCGGCTGGCTACCGGTCCACTGCCGAGCCTTTGTTTAGAGCGCCGCCCGCAAATCAATATGGCGTTATTATCGTTTGCATACCGACTCACGATGCCTAGATAAAGAAGGGACAAGCACGAATAGCTTTCTCCGGTTAATCGGGCCACGGAGCGAGCCAAGAACATGGTCGTGGATACCTTACCGCCCCAAATCGATTGGCCCAATTCTGCGCGAAAATATCGCGAAAGAGGCCATCACTTTAACCAACGATGCGGAGTTTGAGTTTCGTCACGACAACAGGGTCGCGAATGGCCCGGACGATTGGGTGCGATTTGACTTGGCCTTGATGGGAGCCGTCGGGAAACGGGTCCTTTACCAGGACTCATTGTGAGCGTAGAATCTGTGATGGAGACTCGGCAGATGGGTGGTGTCTCGGAAGTGGTGGAAATTTGAAAGCGGCGTAATCTCCGGGTGACGAGAACCACCCA
>JAQBUJ010000018.1 GCA_027623845.1 Pseudomonadota bacterium | reverse complement strand
GATTTAGACGAGGTGGCTGAGGTGCCCAGTATTGTTCCGGGATCAACGCTTCATTGATAAGCTCAAGACCGGGAGTTACCGGCCGTAGGGTCATGGTGAATTCGGGATCCGTGATTTTCTTGATGCCAGCACGATCCATTACCGTCACGATGGCCGCTTTCATGGCTTCGGCACGGGTGTCGATGCGCGATAGTCTTTCTTGCATGTTGCTGATTCGGGACTTTAAGGCAGAAGCCAGAGTAAGATCATTGAGACGCGCGCGCATTACCGTGGATATGGCTTCATGAAGGTCCGTTATGCCCTCGAGGGTGTCGAGTAACGTTTCTTCATCGGCGTCGGGATATTGCGCTGCTAACTGGTCGCGAAGGTATTCGTGGTGAGACACTGCTACGGCTAATTTATGGTGCATCGTCATCTCCAGATTGCGTTTCTTTTGTCACATCATTGTCGATTAGCGGAGTTCGTCTTACGTGTTTGCAGAATATAATTTGAATTTAATTTTGAACTAATTTAGGTCGTTTTTTGCTCATTGTCAATAATGTTATGTCTAATAAGACCCTTTTTAGGTCATGTTAACATCTCACCAAATAAGGGCAGCCCGTGCGTTGCTGAGGTGGTCAGCCCAAAAGCTCGCGGACGAAGCAAGTCTAGGTTTATCCACGGTTCAACGCATGGAGGGCGCCGAGGATGTTCCTTCTGCTTCTGGCCGAAATTTGGAGGCAGTTCAAAGGTGCCTAGAAGCTGCTGGCATTGCATTTATTGAAGATGATGGGCGCGGTACTGGCGTGAAGTTTCGGTCAAGCTCGCGCGCGCCGGACCCATGAAGGTCGCAAGACCAAGAGCCTGGATCAACCAGGCGCTCTTTTCACAAATTCAAGCTACACAGCAGTAATTTTGTGATGGATAAAGCAACTTTTTGCCTGATAATCCGGGCGAAAAAATAGGCGCCGATATGAAATTGCGCCGCCATAGACGTCCGGGTTCTCTTCGCGAGCGAGGAAGCCATTCCAAGCCTAGATCATTCACTCATTGTGATGCACGCTTTTGAGTTCCAGCGTAGCAAACTGTTTGCCCAATAATGTGCTGGACCGGCCCAAGACCAGTTTTCCCTTTCCCGTCCGAGAATGGCTTGACGGCCGTCACCGGAAGGACGGCAATCGGACCTATCGTGACTGGGCGCGTTACGTGTATCAGCGCCATGGACACGCACCCGACCCTTAAATCACGCCACGATGCTCCAACAAGACGAAAACCCGGTCGGCCAGTCCTTCCGGCGTCGCATCGACCGTGTTCAGGACCAACTCGGGATTGTCGGGTGGCTCGTATGGGGAATCTATCCCTGTGAAATTGCGTATCTCGCCGGCCCGGGCGCGGGCATACAGCCCCTTCGGATCGCGCCGTTCGCACTCCTCGATCGGCGCCTCGACAAAGATCTCGATGAATTCGTCCGGCTCCAGCATGTCGCGCACCATCAGGCGTTCGCTGCGAAACGGCGAAATCAGCGATGCCAGAACGATGAGCCCGGCATCGACGAATAGCTTCGCGACTTCCCCAACGCGGCGGACATTCTCTACCCGGTCTTCAGGCCGAAACCCAAGATCCCGGTTCAGCCCGTGCCGCAGGTTATCGCCATCCAACAAGTAGGTGCGTTGGCCGCGGGCGTGAAGTCGTTTAGCGATCGCATTGGCGACAGTGGATTTTCCTGCGCCGGAGAGTCCGGTAAACCAGAGTACGACTGGCTTTTGCCGGTTGAGGTCGGCGCGAGCAGCCTTATTGATTTCGAGGTACTGCCAGGGAACGGTTGTTGCGCGCCAGAGTGCGAAATCGATCATGCCGCAACCGACGGTGGCGTTAGTGAACCGATCGATCATAATAAATCCGCCGAGTGTTCGGCATCTTCCATAGGGTTCGAACGGTATCGCCCGATCAAGACCAAGCGTGCCATAGCCAATTTCGTTGATATCGAGATGCGGCGCCGCGAGCTGGTCGAGCGAGTTCATGTCGATACGATGTTTTAACTCCGTAATCTGCCCCGTCAGTGTGCAGTTGCCGATCTTCACATGGTAGGGCCGACCGGGATAGAGCGGCTCCTCATTCAGCCAGACCACGTGAACGGCGAACTGATCGGCCTCTTCGGGCGCGTCCGCGGCGGCGGCAATCACATCGCCCCGGCTGATGTCGGTTTCCCTCTCCAGCACCAGGGTGACCGCCTGACCCGCGGCCGCATGATCAAGATCGCCATCGAACGTTACGATCCGCGAAATGGCTGTCGTCTGACCCGAGGGCAGGGCGACGATGGAATCACCGGGCCGAACCGACCCCTGTACGATTGTACCGGCATAGCCGCGGAAGGTCTGGTCAGGTCTGACGACCCGCTGAACCGGCATGCGCATGGGACCATCCAGATCCTGCTCAACTGGGATCGTTTCGAGCAGGTCCAACAG
This sequence comes from Pseudomonadota bacterium, assembly GCA_027623845.1. Lineage (GTDB taxonomy): Bacteria > Pseudomonadota > Alphaproteobacteria > Thalassobaculales > Thalassobaculaceae > JADHLJ01. Next base: position 11,702 of record JAQBUJ010000018.1, on the reverse strand, counting down.
GCTCGGGCCTGTATACCAGCCCATATGAGGAGACGAATGCATGATGTTGTCGCCCTTCAGCGCCGACACCGGTACCGCCTTCACATCATCGACCGCGAGACGCCGGGCAAACGCCTTGAACCCGTCGCGGATGGCTTCGAAGACGGATTGTTTATAGCGCACGCGGTCCATCTTGTTGACGGCGAGCACCATTTTGCGAACGCCCAGAAGCGATGCGATATAGGCGTGCCGCCTTGTCTGTGGCAATAACCCTTTTTCCGCATCGACCAGGATAATGGCGAGATCGACATTCGATGCAGCGGTCGCCATGTTGCGGGTGTATTGCTCGTGCCCTGGCGCGTCCGCGACAATAAATTTCCGGCGGCGGGTGGCAAAATAGCGGTAGGCGACATCGATCGTGATTTTTTGTTCGCGCTCGGCCTCGAGCCCATCGAGCAATAGCGAAAAATCGAGATCGTTTTCGGCCGCCCCAAAGCGTTCGCTGTCACTTTGCAGTTTTGCCAACTGATCGCCGAACAGCGCGCCGGTGTCATAGAGCAGACGGCCGAGAAGCGTACTTTTGCCGTCATCGACGCTGCCACAGGTCATGAAGCGAAGCAGGCCTTTTGCCGCGTCGTCCCTGAGTTGCCGGCGTGGCGTGTTACGCGCGATGTTCTCCTTCGCCGCCATCAGAAATAGCCATCCTGTTTCATACGCTCGAAGGATGATGTGGGATCATGGTCGATCAGCCGGCCATGCCGTTCGGAGCTGTCGACCGCAATTGTCTCCTGGATCACCTGCTCCAGCGTTTCAGCATTCGATTCAACGGCGGCGGTCAGCGGGTAACAACCAAGGGTCCGAAAGCGTACGCGGCGTGGCACCGGCACCTCTCCGGGCACGAGCGGATAGCGGTCGTCATCCACCACGAAAAGCACGCCGTCGCGCTCGATCACCGGCCGTTCGGCGGCGAAATACAGCGGGACTACGGGTATATTTTCTGCCTGTATATAGAGCCAGACATCGGACTCGGTCCAGTTGGACAGCGGAAAAACACGCATGGTTTCGCCAGCCCGAAGCCGGGTGTTGAACAGATGCCAGAATTCGGGCCGCTGGGATTTGGGATCCCACCGATGCGCCTGGCTGCGCAACGAAAAGACACGCTCCTTGGCGCGCGATTTTTCCTCGTCGCGTCGGGCGCCACCGACGGCAACGTCGAACCCGTGGGCGTCAAGCGCCTGTTTAAGCGCGTCGGTCTTCATGACCCGAGTGTAGAGCGATGACCCATGATCAAACGGGTTCATACCGCGTTCGACACCCTCCGGGTTGGTGTGAACCAGAAGGTCAACGCCACATTCGCGCGCGCGCCGGTCGCGAAACGCGATCATCTCCCGGAATTTCCAGGTTGTGTCGATATGGAGGAGCGGAAAGGGTGGCTTTTCCGGATAGAACGCCTTGAGAGCCAGATGCAGCAACACCGCACTATCCTTACCGGCGGAAAATAGCATAACCGGCTTGCGGAATTCGGCGGCAACCTCGCGGAGTATGTAGAAGCTCTCCGCCTCAAGTTGACGAAGATAGGGAAGCTCCTTTAGGCGGGGCATTTGACAGACAAAATTATCGACATATAAAGTTACCTCTTAATCAATACGTGTTCGGACTTGCCTGTTGGAAATGAGCAGGGCGCGAAAGCGAGTATCATCGGAAAGCGGAAGCAAGGACAATGTCAAACAGCAAAACGAATGACATGGATTTGAATAGGAATCCGTTGTAAGGCAACCCAACCATCGGCAAACGCTACTCCCTCTTCGACTAGATCTGACATTTGCCCATTCCGCCCAACCGAACGTTAGTAGACCGCTTGCGTTCACCGCGCGAACAATATAATGTTCATCCCCTGAACGCAATATTGTTCAGGGGATGAACATGGTAGGTAACGTGAATATCCACGATCGGTGCGACACATCCACCGCAGCAGATGAAAACGTGAATATCGTCCTGAATGTCCTCAGTGCTGTCGCGGCAAACAGCACGATAACCCAACGTTCCGTCGCTCGCGATCTCGGGATCGCTTTAGGCCTCGCAAACGCTTATCTGAAACGGTGCGTCGCCAAAGGTTTGGTAAAAGTCCAGCAGGTGCCCGCCAATCGATACGCCTATTATTTGACGCCGAAAGGATTTGCGGAAAAAAGCCGCCTGACGGCGGATTATCTATCAATTTCCTTCAACTTTTTTCGCGAGGCACGAAATCAGTGCTCAGAATTAATGTCTGAGGTGAGTAGCAACGGCTACAAACGGCTGGTGCTCGCAGGCACCGGGGACCTTGCGGAGATTGCAACGCTCTGCGCCAATGAATCGCTTGTGACGCTTATTGGGATTTACGATACGGAATTTTCTGATCAAATATTTGCGGGTCTGCCGGTCAGTAACAGTCTGACGGATATGGAATCGTTCGATGCCGTGCTCATCACGAATTTCCGTAATCCGCAGGAAACATACGACGCGGTTGCGGAAATGATGCCTGTGGAACGAATCGCGACACCGGGTCTGCTCGGCATTTCCCGTTCGCTACCGACATTGATGGAGTAGCGCGGTGGCAACAGTTTCCGCATGGTACGTAGTCCACACCCAGCCTCATGGCGAACTGAAAGCGCAGCGCCATTTGATGCGCCAGGGATTCGAAGTTTTCTTGCCGCAATATGTGAAGCGCCGTCGCCACGCGCGGAAGATCGAGTTGGTTCGGGCACCACTCTTTCCGCGTTATTTGTTCGTTGCGATTGACATGGCGGTGGCGCGCTGGCGTGCAATCTCATCGACGATTGGGGTGAATTATTTGGTTTGTAGTGGGAACACGCCCCTCCCCGTACCTAACGGTATCGTGGAGAGCATCAGAGGGCGGGTCGGCGAGGACGGGCTGGTCCCGGTCGAGCCGACAATTCCATTCAAAATGGGTGATCCCGTGCAAATGGTCTCCGGAGCGCTGGCTGACAGCCACGGCCTGTTCCAATGCGTGACCGATGAAGACCGCGTGATTGTGCTGCTCGACCTGATGGGACGGCAGTTGAGGGTAAAAGTGCCGCTGGAAGCCGTCGCAGCCATAGCCTGACGGTGACGCGGCCTATTCGATAATTAGGCGGGTGAATACCATTTCACCCGAATGGCGGTAGCGTGACTGATCCCGGCGCAGTCACATGGATGAATTGAGCCACCCAAAATTCCGGATATTTTTAACGTGACGATGCGCGGAATTAGTGATCTTCAGCCGAGGTTGGCGGTGCAAGCTGCAACGGGCGCCAAGCGTATCCTGATTTGTTCGGCGGGCATTCCACATGAGCGCGACGGGGCCAGCGTGGTTCTGTTTTACCATTACATCGACCGGCTCAGGCTGGACGGCTATCGCATCCACCACATATTGTTGTTACCTGGCCAGGATTGGCCGCAGGGCGCGATCGACGACTACGCCGCGAAAATGGCTGACCCGGCCGACCTATCCCAATTCAGTGTGACGGCAGTCCGCGCCTCCCGTTTCTATACCGAAACCAGGCGGCTTCATCGCCTGATTTCGTCGGCGACCACGGAAGTTGAAACGGCGGCAAACGCCTTCGGACCTGACATTATTGTTGCGTTCGATTTACTGGCGGCGTGGATCACAGCCCGTGTCGAGGCCCCGCACCGCCTCGTCTGGCTGGGCGACCTCAACTTTCAGACCATACTTTACCATGCTTGGTACTCAGCCCGTGAAAATCCGTTGAAGTCGCTGCACATCCCGTCCAACTGGCTTGGCGCGCGATCCTGGAAGCGGGTTTATCACGATGCGTTGAAGAGCGTGGATCAAGTTATTGTGGCGTCGGCATCATCGGTTGAACAGTTGGCAAACATTGGGATCCAGGCAACATATGAGCCGTATCCATGGCCGGAGATTACGCGCGATCGGTCGACCGGTGAAGCGCCGGACCTGCCGGGCATTCCGACATTTGTCTTCTTTGGTTCGCTGGGTGGGCTGGGATCGAGATCCGCCCTGCATTTCATCACCAAAAAAGTATTCCCAATCCTTCGCCGTCAGTGGGGCGAAGGCAGTTTTCGCATCCTTGTCGCCGGTCGGGGTGAGATCCCTGACTGGGCGCGCCGCGCCTTCGACGACCAGAAAGAAATTGAGCGGCTTGGCTTCGTCGACGATCTGGATGCTCTTCTCGCCGCGTGCCACGCGGTGCTCGTCCCCATCGACGTCCCGGTCGGCAATCGCAGCCGTATTCTGACCGCGATGGCGAAACGCGTCCTGATCATAGCCCACGCGAATGCCGCCCTTGGTAATCCCGATCTAGAGGATGGCTCAACGTGCTATCTGGCCTCAAACGCAGGGGATTTCGTTAAACGTATGCGCCTGGCCGTCGAAGAGCGTGCAACGGCGGATACCATCATTGACCGGGCTTATCGCCGTTACGGTGAGCATTTCAGTATAGACGCGGCAGGCGGCCGCATGGCGCGTCATGTGCAGCGGATTATCGACCGGAATTCGCCCTGTAAACCGAATGCCTCGCGGGTTTCATAGGCATACAAAAAGATGAACCCGAATAGCCAAAGTACCATGCACCACAACCTGCCGAACGGCCCCATCGATTATTGCCAGATTTGCGCTTCGCGCGAACTGGAGCAGATTATCAATCTCGGTCATCAGCCGCCTTGCGATTCGCTGCTCACGCCCGAACAGCTGAAACAATCCGAGAATATTTATCCTCTCAACCTCGTCCGTTGCGGCGGCTGCGGCCTTGTCCAGATCGATTATGTCGTCCCGCCGGAGATCCTTTTCCACCCCGATTATCCGTACCGCAGCGGCATTACCGCGACGCTCGCGAGCAACCTGCAAGGCACGGGCGAGCATCTGGCGGCAAAATATAACCTTGGGCCGGGTTCGCTTGCCGTTGATATCGGCTCCAACGACGGCACCCTGCTCAAGGGCTTCAGGAACAAGGGGCTAAACGTCCTCGGCGTCGAAGCGACAAACATCTCGCGGATCGCGAACCAGGACGGCATCGAGACCCTTCAGGCCTTTTTCAGCGAAACCATTGCGGAAAAGATTGTCGGGAAGTACGGGCAGGCCTCGGTGGTGACCGCGGCCAATATGTTCGCGCATGTCCCCAATCTCGGACAACTCCTCCGCGGTGTCACGCGTCTGCTCGTCGACGGCGGGACCTTCGTCACCGAATCGCACTACCTGTTGGATCTGCTGGAGACCGCGCAGTACGATTCGATCTACCAGGAACATTTGAAATATTATGCGCTGAAGCCGTTGCAGCGGTTGTTCGATGATTTCGGTTTCACAGTGGTAGACGTCGACCGCATCCCGAATTACGGCGGGTCCATTCGGGTATATGCCACCAAGGGAAAAGGCCTGCCGGTCTCCGACGGTCTTACGGACTTGCTTAGGGAAGAGGAAAGAGCGGGTGTCTACGACGCCGCGCGCTACGACGCATTTCGCGAGACCGTGTTGCAGTCCAAGCTCGATCTGCAGGCGTTGTTACTGAAGCTTCGGCGCGAGGGCCGCCCGGCGCCGGGCATCGGCTGCCCGGGGCGCAGCAGTACGCTGTTGAATTACTGCAATATCGACCCCGACCTGATGCCCTATATCGCCGAGCAATCGAGTTCGCTGAAGCTCGGCTTGTATCTGCCGGGCAAACATATTCCGATCGTCGACGAGCAACGGCTGTTCGACGAACAACCCGACTATGCGGTCATGCTGTCCTGGCACTATGCGGAACCGATTATTGCCAAGCTGCGGGAACGCGGGCTGCGGTCAAAGATCATCATGCCCCTCCCGCGGGTACATGTGATCGAGGATTGAGAAACGTTGGTTGGGTCAGTGCTCAGGGTTGGCATTGCTGGTTTGGGATTTGGTTCCGGTGTGCACCTTCCTGTGTTCCGATCGATCCCCGGTGTGGAAGTCACCGCCCTTCTTGGTCGACAGCCAAATCGGGTTCGCGCTACAGCGGAAAATTTCAGCGTACCGGGCGCCTATACTTCACTCGACGCGTTCCTCGATCGGCCGCTGGATGCCGTGGTAATTGCATTGCCCCCGGAATCCGCTGGCGCGGTGGCGTCAGCGGCGCTTGAACGCGATCTAGCTATCCTTGGCGAGAAACCGATCGCGGCAACGGCGGCGGAAGCGGCAATTCTAGCCGAGCAAAGCCGGAATACCACAACCATGGTTGACTTCGAATTCCACGGACTCGCCACGTTCCAGGCATTGAAAGCAATGCTTGCGGGTGGTGAGTTGGGGAAAATCTCTGGAGTGAACGTCACATGGCGCACGATGTCCTACGCCCATAAGCGGCAAGTGTGGTCGTGGAAGACGGACGCCGCGGCTGGCGGCGGGGTGCTGACACTGAATGGGCTGCATTTGTTCGATTTGCTGGAGTGGCTTTTCGGTCCGGTCAACGTGACCGGCGTGCAGCTATCCGACGAGGCGACCAGAGCGTTCGCGCCACCCGGCAAGAAACCCGCGCCCGATACAGCGGACCTCACGTTTCTGACGGCGACCGCCTCGGTGATCCGCGTTCATCTCAGCAACGCCGCCACTGACCGGCACGGCCATCGGTGGGAGATCGAAACGGGAGCCGGTCGGATTGTCCTCGACGACGGCGGAAATGGCGCCTTCAGCGGCTTTACTCTGACGCAGCAAACACTAAAGGAGCACCGTGTGCTCGCTTGTGATCCTGACATCGAAGGCGACTACCGGATCGCGCCGGTGCGAGCGTTGGCCGAACGATTCGTGGCAGCGGTACGCCACAAAACACCTGTCGCACCGGCCTTCGACGACGGCGCACGGGCACAGGCCGTCCAGGAGCGGGTCTACGCCCTTGCGTGACACCACATGGAAACCATAACTGAAAAACCGAAGATCCTGGTGCTTTCGGCTGTCTGGCCGTACGTCCACGGAAATGTACAGGCGGCCGAGGTGGTCCCCTTCGAAATCATCCGCGGTCTTGCCGTCGATGAAGGGTTTGACGTCGGCTATTGCTGCGCCTGGTATTCGGATATGCCGGTCACGGACGCCGCCGCGGCGGCGATAGAGGAGGCTAAGGGCTTCGGCGTCCGATTTCTGCCCTTCGTCAAACTGCCGCCTTGGCTACCAAGCGGCGGGCGAGTCGGAAAATGGCTGCGCGCCATCTTGCTGCACGACCCCTACAGCCTGCTTCCAGGCTATGGGCAGGAAGGCCCCCTGCGCGCGGCGCTCGACGCGGAGGGCTGGATGCCCGACATCGTGGTGCCGATATGGAACTACGAGCTGACCGCCGCGGCCGCCGGGCTGGGCGCCGCCATGTATGCCTTCTACGGTAATCCCGACTTCAAGGTGTATCAAGCCAATCTGGACATTCAGTGGCGCTGGGAGCGGCAATGGTCGCCCGGTTGGATCATTCGGTACGTGCCTGGACCGGCTACGGGTGCAGGCGCTGGAGCGCGCTCATATCCGCATGATGCAGCGCTTCGAGCTGATCGGCGAGAATGCGGCCAACGATTGTGAAACGTATCGCGAGGCCGGCGTGACGGGCGTGCATTACCTGCGGAACATGTGGCCGGTGCCCTCCGACGATGGCTGGGAGGCGCTGCGCGATATCCACGAACAGACCGCGCCGATCAAAATTGCCGGCAATGTCGGTCATCTGAGCGCAACGGCCAACACGTTCGGGCTGTGGGCGATCGCCGATGAAATTCTGCCCGCCCTGAAGAAGCGGTTGGGAGCGGGCAATTTCGAGCTGCACATCTATGGCCGCCTGGAGCCGCGCCTCTTCCTGCGCGACTGGCTGGTCGACCCCGACATAAAGCGGCGTGGATTCGTGGAGGACATCGACGGGGAGCTGCTGAGTTGCCCGGTCTATTTGCTGGCCAACAACCGATTTAGTTTCAAGGTCGGCCACACCCGCATCCTGCACGCCTTTGCGCTCGGCGCCTGCATCGTCGCGTATCGGGACACGGCCCTGGCGATGCCCGAACTGATCGATGGCGAGAATATCTTGCTGGCCGACAGCGGTGAGGAAATCGCCGAACTTATCGAACAGGCAGCGACCGACCACACCTTGCGACGCCGCATCGACCGCGCCGGCTATGAGACGCTCATGACGAAATTCAGACCCGATCTGTGTACAGCCGCGATGGCCCGTCACATGCGCGTCCTGTTGGCCGACCGAGGACCACGGAGAGACACGGCGTGAGCCTGATACGCACCATTTACGACCGACTGCCGGAAGGCGTAAAGCCTGCCCTGCGCGACCTTCGCGCGCTGATACGCCTTGTTCCCGGCACCCGCGACCATGCGCGAACGCAATGGGTGAAGTCCTACACCGCATTTCAGATGGCGGAGCGCGATACGTTGTTCCGTCGCATCGCCTATTTCTGCCACGTGAACCGGCCGATGGAAGGCTATTACATGGAATTCGGCTGTCACGAAGCGAACACCATGCGACTCGCATGGAAACATAGCCGCTTCCTGTTTAATTGGACCTACATCGCCTTCGATTCCTTCGAAGGCTTCCCGGAAATCGCGGATATCGACCAGCAGGAGATCTGGGCGCCCGGCAAATGCGCAACCGACGAGATCGAGTTCCGCCGTCGGGTCGAACGCACCGGTATGTCGGCCGAGCGTCTACACACGGTCAAGGGTTTCTACGACACAAGCCTGACCGAGGCACTGCGCGACCGGCTGCAGCCGAAAAAGGCTGCCGTCGTCTATATCGATTGCGACCTTTACGAATCCACGGTTCCGGTGCTGGAGTTCATGATGCCCTTTCTGCAGCGCGGCACCATCGTGGTGTTCGATGACTGGAACTGCTTCTGGGGCGACCCCGACCGCGGCGAGCGTCTGGCTTGGGCCGAATTCCGCGAGCGGCACCCCGAACTACGCTTCGAGACCTTCCACACCGATGGCATGGCCAAGGCATTCATTCACGTCGGTGGCGGCGGCGGGGCGGCGGCATAGCCACCCATGGTCATTGCCCGGCGCACGTCCTGGTATGCCGTGGGAACGGTGTCCGCCTTCACGGTTTCTATCCTGTCGCTTCCGATCGGGACGCTTGTTCTTGCCCCTCGGGATTACGGCATCTTTGCGCTGGTCACGGCGCTGCTCGGCATCGGCTCGCTGTTCACGATGGTCCCCTGCCAGGTGGTGCTGACGAAGGACTTGCAAACCGCGGACGGGGACGAACGCGCGTCGCTGATCACGACCGTACTCGTCTTTACCCTTTTATCCTGCAGCGCGCTGGGCGCCATCGCGGTCACGATCGTTGCCGCCTTCTCCAGCTGGTTCGAACACGAATGGACCATTACCCTGCCGATAGCGCTTGCCGGCACCGGGGCGATGGCCGCGAGCACACTCTGGAACACCTTGGCTCAGCTCCTGGTTCTTGACGGCCGCGCCCGCGCCCACGGGCTTGCCAGCATTGGCGCGGCCGGGGCAACACTGGCAGTGCTTTCCGCCAGCCTGTTCCTGCTGGAACTCGGTACTCTATCGCTGTTTGCCGCGCAGATCGGCGGCAGCCTCGTCGCCTTCGCGGCGATCGCTGCGCTCTATCGGCGCGAGATTACCGGTCCCGTCGACCGGCATATCTTCCGCCGTATCCTCACCGCCGTTCCCAGCGCGTCCGTCTCCACCCTGATGGATGCATTTTACCGCGCGGCAGAGCGGGCGATCCTGACGGCAGTTGCCGGGCCAGCGGCGCTCGGCCTCTACGCTCATGCCCAGACCTATAGCCAGGCGGTCAACCAAGGGCTCAAGACCATCAGCCTTTCGGTATGGCCGGAATCGCTGCGAGAGGCGTGCGAAGTGCCGCCCGTCTTTTCGACGACACGCCGCGTGTACCGGTACCTCCATATTCTTCTGCTGACGGCCGGGCTGGTTTTCGTACCGATCAGTGACTTGGTCGTCTCCGGCCTGACGCATGGCAAGTTTGCCGACGCCGCATCGTTGGCCGCACTCTGGATGGCGGCAGCAGCAATCCAGAATGCCGGAATTCTCAATCTCGCCTATCTGTACGCCAATGGGTTGGGAGCGGTCGCGCTACGAGTCAACGCGATCTCGGCGCTTGCCGGCATCGTGCTCCTGCCAGCCCTCGTTCCCCATTTTGGAATTTACGGTGCGTTCGGTGCGATGGTTGGACACCTGCTGGTCCGGCGCATCGGGCTGGCGATCCAGTGTCGGCGCTATGCCCTGCCATCGTTAGACGGCCGCCTTTACGCCATTGCAATTGCGCTGGCGGGGCTGAGCGCGGCCAAGGCGTTCTGGACCCTCACTATGCTGGAAACTCTGTGGGTTTCCGCCGCGATCATGGCCATATGGCTGGCCTTTGACCGCAGGACCGTGGGCGACGCGCTGTCCGTATTTGTCCGAATGGAGAGCCCGTCCTGCTAACCGAGCGGCGCAATCCTGGACTCCGATCGACCGGCCCCGCGGCAATCCTGTCTATCGAACGGAATTGAGAATGAAGGTGAACAACACTCGGGCCAACCAAGGCCGCCTCGGGCCGCTGCGGCGAATTGCGCATATAGTGCGCCGCACCCTTCGGCCAGATCCGATCGAACTGTTTTTCAACCTCCCCTACGAGGAACGGGTCAGAGAGGTAAAGCGGCTTTACAGCCCGGAGATGAAGCGGCTGCAGCTGGGCAACTGGTTGGCACGATCGCCGGAAGTCGTCGAGCATGAGCTCGGTAGCAATATTCGATTTTTCATGGACGTCATCACCGGTTACGCCTTCAGCCTGTCACCTCTCTCCATCATGCAGTGGGGCGCCTTCACCATGACCGAGGGGCAGTACCTGTCTCGCGCCGGATTTTCCGGGCGGTTCATTGCCAGTGACTTCGATTCTGACCACCTCGCCTATCTGGAACAGAACCTTACGGGGCTCCAGTTCGACGAGATCGAATTCCGGAATGTGGATCTGGAAAACGCGTGCGCGGACGATTTCTGCGGGACGTCGATGGCGGTTGCGCTCGCTGTGCTTTCCAACATACAGCCGGAAGGCATACAACGGCTCTTCGAGGCGATATCGAACAGCGAGATAAAGTGTGTCGTTATAGGCGATATGTACGTGAAGGAATCTCTGAATCCGGATCCGGAAACGGCACGGTCCGTTCCGTACTCACATTGCCGGAACTGGTGCCATCCCTATCTGGCCCTCGCCGCCGCCTACGACTTGCAGGCTCAATTTATTCCAGATTTCACCTATTCTTCGTTTCTCGAAGCGCGCGGCATCTTCGTGGTCCACAAGGGGATTACCAACGAGATTCATGCGGCGGCGGTCGCAGAGGCCATCCAGCACTATTTCAGCAGGCAGCCAAAGATATGGGCCGAATACGCAGGCTTCGATCTATCGAAGCCGCAGATCACGGCGGTCCATTCGGACCAAAACGAGCCGGGAGCAGCCTGAGTAGATTGTGGATGACATGGCTTTTCGTTCAACCTTTTTTCCGGTTGTTTCCGCAGGCATCAAGGCCGCCCGCGCTGAGTTGGGATATCGCCGGCGCCTTCAGGGCAGCAGATCCGGTCTGGCCGCGGAGCGATCGTTTGATTTCCCGGCGGCTGGCCGTTACATAATTTCGTCCGAAAACGGCGTATATCACCTCGCCGAGGGCAAAATGCGGCAGCTCACGCGCATCCCAACGTTCGGCATCGCCGTTGCAGACGGAAATATATATCTTGCCACATGGTACCTAGGCTTTTCGGCTATTATCGTCGGCAA
>JAQBUJ010000017.1 GCA_027623845.1 Pseudomonadota bacterium | reverse complement strand
TGGATCACCAAGGCGGCCCAGCGCGGCGATGGATTTTCAACCGAAGAGACGGCGCTGCTGGATTTGTTCGATGAGCTGGCGCGGGAAAACCGTTTTGAGTTTCCATTTCTGCCCGGCGACGTGCAGTTCGTGAACAATTATGTGGTCCTGCACGGGCGGGCGCCTCACACACCGGCGCCGAGCGAGGCCGAGGCGCGGGTGCTGATGCGGATTTGGTTCAACATCGATGAGATCCGCCCGTTCGCCGATGACGCCATCATCAGGCACGGCATCCTGCGTCACGGTCTGCTTGGCTGGTCGGCTAGGGATGTGGCCAGTGGTCTGGCAGGCCGGGTCCATGACCGCCGACCGCAGGACGCAGCACCGGCGGCGGTCTGAGGGTCGTGCGCCAGATTCACGCCGCTCCGGGTCTGGTCGACCGAAACGTCAGTGGGTGTCTTATCAAGGCAATAATATTGATTTATTAGATTAATTCTCTCGTACAGTGAGTTGAAATTACTATAAAATATTTCTTTTTCCGTCCGAGGAAAATGCTTCGGCTGTGCCGATCATCGAGTCCCGACTGACCAGCGCCGCCAATGCCGTTTCGCTCAGACCCTCGGTGCCTTCGGGGCGGCGTGGGATCACCAGATAGCGGCAGTCGGCGGTGGAATCGACGACCCGGACCTCGGTTGTCACTGGCAGCTCGGTGCCGAATTCCTTCAGCACCGCGCGTGGCTCGCGCACCGTGCGGGAGCGGTATTCACGGGATTTGTACCAAAGCGGCGGCACCCCCAGAAGTGGCCGTGGATAGCAGGAGCACAGGGTGCACACGACCATGTGGTGCAGCGTCTCGGTGTTCTCCAGCGCCACCAGTTTCAACGCCTCGACGGTGAAGCCAAGCTCGCCGACCGCGGCGTTGCCGTCCGCCAACAGACGCTGGCGATAGGCGTCGTCGGTCCAGGCCCGGGCCACGATCCTGGCGCCGCCTTCCGGTGATTTATTTTCCCAGGCCTCGATTTCATCTTGGATTTCCCGGGCCGACAGGACGCCTTTTTCGATCAGCAACTCTCGCAGCGCGATTTCCAGGAACTCCCAGTCCTCGCTCGGCTCCTTGATGTCCGGTTGGAAGGTCGTGTGATCATGCCCAGCAGCGTCGCCATGGTGATGATCGTGGGTGTGGTCGTCGGTGTGGTCATGGGGGCTCATAACGGCTCCAACCAGGTCTCGTAAATATCGGCGGCGACTGTATCGCCGGGGGCGTAGGCGCCGTCCTCGACACCCTCTTTCCCGGCTTCATCTGCCCAAGCTTCGTCCATCCGGAACAACACTTGATAAAGATGCAGCTTCGGTAATCCCGAAAGCCCATAGGCTAAGCGCTCGGGATTGGGGAAGTCACCGAAATGGCGAATCCCCACGCCGGTACGACCGCGCAGGAACAACGGCGTGCGCACATGGCCGGGCGGCAGGCCAGCCGATACCCTTACCGTCTCGCCGATGGTATGCGGGCCGGTCATTGTCGGTCTCCGCTGGGTTGGTCTCCGTTGGCGCCTCCGGCGGGACGGGCGCACACCTCGGCCAGTTTCGCCTCGATCTCAGTCTCGCTAAGCACGCCCTTTTCGATCAGCAACGCCCGTATCGCCAGAACCCAGCGCTCATAATAGGCGGATTCTTCGTAGGTCTTGGGCTCCAAGCTCTCGATGGTGCGGCGGTTCTCGTCGGTGGCCCAGAAGGCTCGGGGTTTTTTGCGCAACAGCATCATCATCGCGTCGATGCGGCGCTCGCTCAGGGTCGGTTGATGCTCCGAGATGTCGATCGGCCCGCCCGCAAGGCCGCCCAGATCGCTGATCGCACGGTCGGTCATGATGGTATCCAGTTGGTTGTCGCTAAGTCTAACGGGCCGATTAACCCAAGGCGAAGCGAAACCGGAGGCGCTTTGCGATATCCGCCAGCCGATTGATTGATCCGGCTAGGTCCGGCGGGTTTAAGAAAGCCGCGCGGGTCGCCGGCTTTGCGCCTATAGTCCGCTCTTCGAAACAGGTCTAGATGCTGATCGAAATCCCCACGTGGTGGGACCGCCCGTCGGTGTGGGGCATCTTTTCATCAATGGCGGCCACCCGTGGCGGCCATCAATGGCGGTATCAATGGTTGCTAGTTCCCCAACCGGTCAGTTCAACGCGGAAACCGATCCGGTCGGGATGCGCCATTGGCTGATTCTGGCCACGGTTCAGATCACCACTTTGACCTTTGGAATGACAATCACCGCCGCCAATGTGGTGCTGCCGCAGCTCAAGGGAGCGATGTCGGCCACCCCGGATCAGATCGCCTGGGTGGTGACCTTCAATCTGGTCGCCACCGCGATCGCGACGCCGTTGACCGGCTGGTTTGCCAGCACGTTCGGCTGGCGGCGTCTGTTGTTCGGCAGTTTGATCGGGTTCACCATCTTTACCGCGCTTTGCGGGATGGCCGATTCGCTGGAGACACTGGTGTTGTTTCGGATCGGGCAGGGGGCGATGGGGGCGCCGCTGATGCCGCTTGGCCAAGGGATGATCCTGGCGACTTTTCCGCGTCGCCTGCACCCCATGGCGTTGATGATCTGGGGGATCGGCGGGGTGATCGGGCCGGTGATGGGGCCGATCATGGGCGGTTTCGTCGCCGAGGCGCTGGATTGGCGCTGGGTGTTCTTCATGATCGTGCCGCTTGGCTTGCTCAGTATCGTCGTGGCGGCGGTGTCGGTTGGCGATCAGGGTCGAGGCGAGCCGAAGAAGTTCGACTTCATCGGGTTTGCCGCCCTGGCGCTGGCGATTGGCGCGACCCAGCTGATGCTCGACCGGGGCAGCCGTCTGGACTGGTTCGAGTCGCCGGAGATTTTGCTCGAAGGTTTCATCGCGGTTGTTGGGTTCTATGTTTTCATCGCTCACACTTTCACCAGCGAAAACCCGTTTCTGAACCCCCGATTGTTCCTTGATCGTAATTTTGCGCTGGGTTGCGCCACCGCCTTCGCCATGGGCTGGCTGAGTTACACGCCCCTGGTGATGTTTCCGCCGCTGTTGCAGGAGTTGCGCGGCTTTCCGGATTCCATTGTCGGGTCGTTGATCGCGGCGCGCGGCTTTGGCAATTGGTTGAGTTTTTTCATTGTCGTGCAATTCACCCGAAAATCGCCGCGGATGGCGCTGGCCGTCGGCCTTGCCTGTCAGGCTGTCGCCGGCTGGGAGATGAGTAAGCTCGACATCAACCTGACCGAGTTCGATGTGTTCTGGACCAATCTGCTGCAGGGGTTCGGCTTTGGTCTGGCCTATACGCCGATGGCGACCCTGGCCTTCGCCACTTTGGCGCCAAAACTGATGGTCGAGGGCTCGGCGGTATTCAACCTGCTCAGGCATTTCGGCAGCAGCGTGTTTATTTCGATCAGCGTCATGGTCCTGGTGCAGAGCACCGCCTGGAATTATTCCGACATGACTGCTTGGGTTACGCCGTTTAACGAGCTGTTCCGGTTTCCGGTGGTCAGTGGCGACTGGACGCTCGACACCCTGTCCGGCTTGTCGGCGCTCAGTATTGAAATCAAGCGTCAGGCCCAGATGATCGGCTATATCAACGCGTTCCAGCTTTTCGGGATCGCCGCCGCGGTCGCGATCCCGTTGAGTTTCCTGTTCGCTGATCCGCGTCGTTCAGCACCCGGGAAGTAGCGTTGGCCATTGACAGCGTATCTTCTCACTGCCGCAATAGCCAAGACGCCAGGGAGGGTGCCGGATGGACCAACTTAACCCGAATGATCCCGTCGCCCGCGCCCGTGCGCTTGGCCCGGCCCTGGATGCGGCGGCGGATGAGGTCGAGCGGACCAAGCGCATTCCGAAGGCGTTTCTCGATAAACTGCATAAGGCGCGTTTCGGTCGGTTGTTCCTGCCGAAGATCTTTGGCGGTGAGGAAATCGACCCCTGCAGCTATCTGCTAACCTTGGAGGAAGTTTCGCGGCACGACGCCTCGGTCGGCTGGAACCTGTTCGTCGCCAACAGCTCGACCTTGATAACGCCGTTCCTGGAGCCGGAGACGGCCCGCACGATCTATGCCGAACTGCATGCCTGGATGTCTTGGGGGCCGCCCGATGCGCAGCGGGCCAGGGCGGTTGATGGCGGCTATGTCGTCAATGGTACCTGGGGGTTCTCCAGCGGTTGCCGGCAAGCCAATTGGATGGGCGCCCATTGCCAGGTCGAGGAGCCGGATGGCTCGCTCCGGCTGAACGCGGCGGGCCGCCCGTCGGTCACCAGCTTCCTGTTCCCGGTCGAGCAGGTCACCTTGCACGACACCTGGAACACCATCGGCCTGCGCGGCACCGCCTCGGATAGCTACACGGTCGAAAATCTATTTGTGCCCGAGGCCTTCATTGGCACCCGCGAGGAGCCGGAGAGCCGCCGGGCGCCAGGGCCGCTGTATTGGTTTACCCAACAGGGGCTGTATGCGGTGGGGGTGGCGGCGGTGGCGCTGGGAACGGCAGGGGCGATGCTCTCGGCCTTTCAGGAACTGGCGATCGACAAAACCCCGCGCGGTTTAGCCCGCCTGGCTGAGCGACCGGCGACCCAGTCGCTGGTGGCCCGTTCCGAGGCGGCCCTGGGTTCGGCCCGGGCCTATCTGCTCGAGGTGCTCGCCGGCTATTACGCGGCGGCCGAGGAAACCGGCGCCATGGCCGTGCCCGACCGGGCCAGGGTCCGGCTGGCGACCACCAATGCGATCATCAATTCCATTGCCGTCGCCGACCGGATCCACAAGGCGGCGGGGGTGTCGGCGATCTTTGTCGGGGCCAGCCCGTTCGAACGGCGCTGGCGTGATATTCATACTCTCAGCCAACAGATCCAGGCCCGCGACGCGCATTTCGAAGCTGTCGGCCAGGTCATGCTTGGTGATCCCCCCGCCGTGTTCTTCTGAGGGATCGTTTTGAGCGCAGCTGGTTGAACAGAGGCCTTGCGCTCCCAGGTATAGAGGCCAGGATGGCTGTTCTGGACGGCGCTATCCTTGGGCTGTCAAGATAGCGGCATCGCTTTACGAGGAGGTCCCATGCCCGATACCCAGGACATCAATTACCAGGCCAAGCGGGCGGCGCTGGTCGAGAAGTATTCCCCCTCCAACGCACCGGCGGGATCGACCAACGTTGGCACCGGCGGGGTGGATCATCTGGCGCTGATCTGCTCCGATCTGGAAAAGACCATTGAGTTCTATACCGAAGTGGTCGGTATGCGGCTCGCCAAGATCGTCCCGAACCGGGATGAGCCAAGCTCGACCCATATCTTTCTCGATATGGGCGGCGGCAACATGCTGGCGTTCTTTGATTTTCCGAAAAAGGGGCCGGCCAAGACACAGCGCGGCGTCGGTAGCATGCATCACGTGGCTCTCAAGGGAACGCCGGAGCAATACGCCGCCGTCGTTAAAACCGCCCGGGACCGGGGCATAAAGCACGACATCCATGGTGATGAGACGAAGGGATCGATCTATTTGCGCGACCCGGACGAGATCATGATCGAGGTCACCACCGGATACTGAGTTTCTGGATCAATTCGCCAGCGCCGCCGCCGGCCCGATTTTCGGGCCGGTCGGTCTTTGGCCGGTGCTCGCCCTGGCTGGTTTGGCTCCCCGCGTCGTTATGCTAAGCACGACATCACGATGGTCCCAATCAACGAGGGTTAGTTCATGTCGATCGATCTTAGTCGAAAGGGCGATTTCTCGGTCATCACGATAAATCGGCCGGAAGCCCTTAATGCATTAAGTTTCAGTCTTGTAAAAGATCTTAGTGATAGATTGGATGAGGTCGAAGCGCTGCCTGTTCGAGGCTTGATCCTGATCGGGGCCGGCGAGAAGGCGTTTTGCGCCGGCGCTGATATAGCGGAACTCATGGGCCGGTCTCTGGTTCAACAGAAGGCTGACATGGTGCGCGGTCAACGGACCTTCGACCGGCTATCCAGCTTCAAGGTTCCGACCCTGGCGGTGATCAACGGATATGCCTTTGGCGGCGGCCTGGAGCTTGCCACCGCCTGCAACCTTCGGGTCGCCACGCCGAACGCCAAGATGGGACTGCCGGAGATCAAGCTTGGCGTGATTCCGGGCTATGGCGGCACCCAACGGCTGCCGCGACTGGTGGGCGAGGGGCGGGCCTTGGACATGGTGCTGACCGGCCGCGCCGTCGGGGCTGAGGAGGCGGAGCGGATCGGACTGGTGAACCGGATTGTCGGCGCTGACGGTAGCGATCCGCTTGAAGCGGCGATGGCCTATCTTGGCGAGATCAGCCAATTCGGTCTGCCGGCGATCGGCCTGGCGCGCGAGGCGGTTCAGCGCGCTCTGGATCTGCCGGTTACCGAGGGTCTTAAGGTGGAGGCGGATCTCAACACCCTGTCCTTCCAGACCGCCGATGCGATCGAAGGCCTGACCGCCTTCCTGGAGAAGCGCAAACCGGTCTTCAAGGACCAATAGCCAACCCGACGAAACAGGTCACGCGAAGGACGCCATGCATGCAGGTACTTGACCGCCTCGATGCCTCTATCGATTTGCCTGAACACGAGGCGATGGTCTTGGAACAGGTGCGCCAATTAGCGGCGGACAAGATCGCGCCGAGGGCTGCTGGCCATGACCAGGCGGGCAGCTATCCGGCCGACAATATCGCCGATATGAACGCGCTTGGAATGAACGCCATGTTCGTGCCGGAGGCGCTGGGTGGGCTCGGCCTTTCCTACACGCTCTACCT
Organism: Pseudomonadota bacterium; assembly: GCA_027623845.1. Taxonomy (GTDB): domain Bacteria; phylum Pseudomonadota; class Alphaproteobacteria; order Thalassobaculales; family Thalassobaculaceae; genus JADHLJ01. Next base: position 7,520 of record JAQBUJ010000017.1, on the reverse strand, counting down.
CGCCTGCGTGCGCGAGATCTCCAAGGCCTGCGCGTCCACCGGGATCATCTGGGCGACCACCTTCCATGGCATGAAACCGGTACTGGACTTCGGCTCGGCGGACTTGAAAACCCGGGTGATGAGCCGGGTCGCCGAGGGGGCCATCGGGGCGCTGTGCATTACCGAGCCGAGCGCCGGTTCCGACGCGACCGGGATGAAGACCAAATTTCGCGCCGACGGTAATGAGATCGTCATCGAAGGCGGCAAAACCTTCATCTCCAACGGGGATGTCGCCGACTTCCTGCTGGTTTTCGGCAAGTGGGACGGCATCGACGACGATCGCCAGTCGATCACCGCACTGGTCCTCGAGAAGGGCACTGCCGGCTTCGAAGCTCTGAAGAAAGAGCAAAAGATGGGGCATCGGGCGGCGCCGACCTGCGGGCTTGCCTTCGACGGGTGCCGGGTGCCGATGACCAATCTGCTCGGCGAGCCGGGCGACGGGTTGCGGATCCTGCTGGCGTCGCTGAATAAATCACGGCCCAGTATCGCCGCCCACGCCCTTGGCATCGCCCGCGGGGCCTTCGAGGACGCGGTCGGCTATATCAACCAGCGCCGTCAATCGGGCAAGCGGATCGTCGAGTTCCAGGGCATCCAGTTCCTGCTTGCCGACCTGGCGACCGACCTGGCGCTGACCGAGGAATGGCTCTGGCGGGTCGCCCGCATGGTTGACGCCGGCGCCACGGATTTCGGTGTTGAGGCCTCGATGCTCAAGATGCGGGCCTCCGACGTCGCCATGCGGATGGCGACCGAGGGCGTGCAGCTTCACGGTGGCTATGGCTATATCCAGGATTTTCGCGCTGAACGGCTGATGCGCGACGCCAAGATCACCCAGATTTGGGAGGGCACCAACCAGATCCATCGCCAATTCATCGGCCGTCACTTCATCGAGCGCTGAGGCCGCCGCTAACTTGAGTTGGGTTGGGAATATTCGCTGGCCTCGACGAAGCTTGGATTAGAGAGCGAGAGCCGCTGCAAGGCCTGCTCCATCAGCAGAGCGAAAATCGGCCCGGTGGGGTCCTCGTCGAATTCGCCGTCACGGATGTCGCGGACCAGATGCCGGTTTAGCGTCTGAATTCTTTCCTCACCGTCGCCGCCGGCATGGTGGACGTTGTCCTGACCATAAAGAGTGGCGAAACCATCAAGCACCCGGCGAACCGGCTGATGGTTGTGGTCGCTGTTGATTTCGCGCATCACCGTGGCGATCGCGCTGGCGACCATCAGGCCGGCATATTTTTGCTCGCCCTGAAGATGTGGCAGGACCTCGCGCCGTAGAGTCTCATTGGCGGTTTCCAGCAGGTCGATCCGGTTCGGTTTATCGAACATCAGGCGCCTTCCTCAATCCGTCGAATTTGATTCAGCACGTCGAGTTCCATTTCCACCGCCTTGCGGCCTGTCAGCGCCAGTTCCACCGAAGATTCAGCGCCGGAGGTGTGACGCAGCCCCTGATGGTGAGCGATGATTGCCCAGCGCACCGTCGCCATGACTTCCCAATAGGGCACCGACGACCAATCGACCATATACCCGGCCTCGGCCTCGTAGCCGCGATAGAGATCGGTACGCGCGCCAACGCCGCCGACCTCGCGCTTATCGACCCCAAAGCGCCAGCAGCGCGCGCAGAGCCAGCCGATATCTTCCATCGGATCGCTCCAGGACGCGAATTCCCAATCGAGAATTCCGGTGATCTGCGCCCCGTCCACCATGACGTTACCGATGCGGTAATCGCCATGGCATAGCACCACGCGGTCGCTTGGTGGGGCGTTGCGGGCAAGCCAACGGCGACCCCATTCCAGGATTGGCAACGGGCTTGGCAGGCTGTCGAGCTCTGTCAAAAAGCTCTCGGCCCGCTGGGCGGCCGGCGCGGTTGGGGCCGGTCCGAGGAAATCAAGTTCTGCATGCGGCGGTTTTATCCGATGCAGCCGGGCGATTTCCCGCCCCAGGTTCTCGGCCAAGCTCGGGCGATGCGGATCGAGCGCCGGATCTCGGGTGAGCTGGCGTGGATTGGCTGTCCCGGCGGCGCGGCGCATGACATAGGCTGGTTTGCCGATCGCCTCGCCCTGATCATCCAGGAACAACGCTTCCGGCACCGTCATGCCGACCGCCCGCGCGACTTTTAGCAGGGCGAATTCCTGGCCGCGGCCGTGGCTTTGCACGACCCGAGAGGGGGAGTCGGTTCGCAGCACCAGTTCCGAGAGACCGGGCAGCGATCCGCCGTCCATGGTGACCTTGATCAACCAGTTTTCCTGAATGGCGCCGCCGGAAAGTTTGCACGCCTCTTCAATCACCGCACGGTCGGCGCCGGCCCGCTCGGCCAACCAATTGGCCAGGGCCGCGCGCTGCGCCTCGGTCACCTCACAGGCCCCAGTTCCAGAAATCCGTACCTTCCGCGCGGTAAAAACGCGCCAGGACCATCTTGTGGACCTCGGCGGCTCCGTCGACGAGGCGGGCCTGCCGGGCATAGCGATAAATCCATTCCAGCGCCGTGTCCTTGGAATAGCCGCGCGCGCCGTTGAGCTGAAGGCAGGTATCGACCGCCCGCTGCAGGGTATCGGCCACATGGTTCTTGGCCATCGAGACTTCCTTGCGGGCGAAGTCTCCATTGGCCAGCTTCCAGGCGGCGCGCATGGTGATCAGGCGGCCAAGCTCAATATCCGACGCGATGCCGCCAAGCATCATCTGTACGCTTTCACGGTCCGCCAGCTTGACGCCGAAACTCTCGCGCCGCTCGACATACTCACCGGCGATCTCCATCGAGCGTTTGGCCAGGCCGAGCCAGCGCATGCAATGGGTCAGTCGCGCCGTTCCCAGCCGGATTTGCGTTAGCTTGAGACCATCGCCAACCTCCATAATCCGGTCGGCGTCATCGATCTCCAATCCGTCGAACTTGATTTCGCAGTGACCGCCATGCTCTTCCGGTCCCATGATCTCGATGCGCCGGGTGATCTCCCAGCCCGGCTGGTCGCGATGGAACATGAAGGCGGTTAGGCCCTTGCGCGGATCGTCCGAGGTCTTGGCCATCAGGATGAAATGCTCGGCCGCCTCGGCGCCGGTGATGAACCATTTATGCCCGGTGATCCGCCATTTTGAATTCCCCATGGGCTCGGCCTTGGTGAGCATCATCGAGGGATCGGAGCCGGAACCGGGATGCGGTTCGGTCATCACGAAGGAGGAGCGCATCTTGCCGTCGATGATCGGCTGCAGCCATTTGTCCTTTTGTTCCTCGGTCGCCACCCGGTTCAGAACGAACATGTTGCCGTCGTCCGGGGCCGAGCAGTTGAAACAGACCGGCCCGAAGATCGCGCGGTTCATCTCCTCGTAGGATGCCGCCATGCCGATTTGATCAAAACCGAGGCCGCCGCGTTCTTTGGGCATCTGCGGCGCCCAAAGCCCGGCGGCCTTAACCTTGTCCTGGGTTGTTTTCAGGATGCCCGGCGCGATGTTCTCATGCGCGTCGTAATTCGCCCGGTCGGCCTCCAGCGGAATGATGTGCTGGTCGACGAACGCCCGGACCTTGGCGCGGTAGTCCTCGATCTCTGGGGAAAGGGTAAAGTCCATGAAACTCTCGATAGGTTCGTGGCGGATGCTAGACGAATGCGCAACATCGAGCGCTCGGTCAAGCCCGAAGGCCAAGATGGATGGGATGAGTGGGAATTGTCCATCCTGATCCCGCTATGGTTTGGCGCGCGGACTCCATGGCTTGACCAACCGGTCGTTCTCCTATTGCCTTTGTTGATCGGGCTGAAACGCCGCGAGCGCAATCATCGCAAGGGAACGAACAGATGAGCATTCAACGTCATGAGATCGGTGCCCGAATGAGCCAGGCTGTGGTTCACAATGGCACCGCCTACCTTGCCGGTCAGGTCGCCCAGAACGCCCAGGGCGGCAGCATTACCGAACAGACCCAGGATATCGTCGATACGATCGATAAGCTGCTGGCCCAGTGCGGGTCGGACAAGAGCAAGCTTCTGTCGGCGACGATCTGGGTGAACACGATGGATGATTTCGCTGAAATGAATGCGGTTTGGGACACCTGGGTGGTGGCCGGTCAGACGCCCTGCCGGGCTTGTGTCGAATCGGCCCGGCTTGCGGCGCCCGGTTTTAACGTTGAGATCATGGTGGTTGCCGCCATCTAAGCGGAACCGCGCGGCGTCGCTGGCGGGACTATTGTCCGGTTAGCGGCGTCGGCGCAGGGAGACAGGCCGCGATCATCCGGTGGCGGCGCGTGTTGAACGCCGGTCGGGTGGCCGGGGCATTGAGCGTTGTGCGCGCGTGTTTCCCGGCCACATGGGGCGACAAAAGAAAACGCCCTGGAAAACCGGGGCGTCATCAATTCTGAGCCGTGAAGGGCTCGATTATTTGATCTTTGATTCCTTGTAGAGCACATGCTTGCGCACCACCGGATCATACTTTCTCAGCTCAAGCTTCTCGGTCTGGGTGCGCGGATTTTTCTTGGTCACGTAGTAGTGGCCGGTATCGGCGCTGCTCACGAGCTTGATCAAAACGGTTGCTGGCTTCGCCATGGTCACTCATCCGTGCATATCTTGTCTGGGAGTGCGGCAAATTACACCCTGGCATGGTGAAGTCAAGAGGGGCGTTGGGATGTCTCGTTGGGCGCCGCCGCTTCAATTGCCCGGTTGGCGCTGCATGGCGAGCATGGCGTATTCGGTGATGCGCTTGTAAAGCGCCGGTTCAGCCAACAGCCCGAGCGCCAGATCGAGATCGATATCTTCAGCCTCGCCGGCCCGCGGTCGGTCGGCGCACCGTTGCAGCAGCCGGGATTGCGACAGCGGATCGAGGGATTCGGCGATGCGGCGCAACGGGCCGAGATTGGCGTCCAGAACCTCGCCTCGACGGATTTGCTCCAGCATGGCGGGAGCCGCAGCGCCTTCGCCGCCGGTGCAGATCGTTGGAAACACCCCGAAACGGGAGAGTGTATAGCCCGATGGTGCGCGCATTGTCGCCCAGGTCAGATTGAGAGCGCCATTGTTCGGCAGGTCCCTGACCCGCTGCACCGAACCCTTGCCATAGGAGCGGGCGCCGATCAGCAGACCCCGACCGCTATCCTGCAGCGCTGCGGCAACCACCTCAGACGCCGAGGCTGAGCCGCTATCGATCAACACCACCAGAGGCAGTCGTTCGGCGTTGTCGTCGGGTTCGGCCCGAAAGTTTTGTTGGGCGTCGTCATGGCGACCAACGGTGGTGAGAATTGTTCCGTTCGGCATGAACAAATCGGCAAGGTTGACCGCCTCGTCGAGCATGCCGCCGCGATTACCGCGCAGATCGAGCACCACACCGTTCAGCGAGTCGCCCAGAGTCTCTGTGGCCGTGTCGATATGTTCGCGCATCCGTAGCGAGGTTTGCTCGTTGAAGCCGGTGACCCGAATCACCGCGCTGTTGTCGGTGAGGGTGGTGAACACGGTTTGCTCGATGACCTCGCGGCGAATCAACGATACCGCCAGGGTTTTTTTATTACGGACAAGGGTCAAGTTGACCTGGCTTCCGGCGCTGCCCCGCAAAACCGGCGCTACTTTATCCAGCGGCCAACCGATGACCACGACGCCGTCAACCCGGTGAATGCTGTCGCCGATTTGGAGGCCGGCCTCGGCGGCGGGAGTATCCTCGAAGACTTCGCGCACGGTGATGATCTCGTCGCGGTTGCCGAGGCTGATCCCGATCCCGGAATAGCCCTGGCGATGGGCCCGGCTCGACTGAGCATCCTTGGCGCTTTGATACCGGGAGAATCGATCAAGCTCCGCCAGGGCGGCATTGAAAACCGCCTGATAGGTCCGCTCCAGATCGGTGGCGGCGATATCCGGTGATTTCAATCGGGCGGTTTCCAGCGCGGCGGCGGTCAGATAACTCCAGCGAACAACGTCGTTGTCCGGCGGCGCGGCGAGCGTCGCCACGCGGGCGTTCCGGTAGATCAACGTGACCGCCTCGCCATCGCGTTCGGCGTGGAACTCCGGGTCCAACTCCGCAAGTCCGTTCAGGCCTCGCAGAACCATGCGGGGAATATCCGGTTCTTCGACATAGTACAGGCGAATTGTGTCGAGGCCGGCGGAAAACAGGGCTGCGGTATCGTCGCGCGAGAATATGTTCGATGGACCGGAAGACGGCGGCAAGCTGCACGATGCGAAGAAAAGCGCTGTTGCGCCCAGCACCAGACGTCGAACCATTTTGCCGCGTGGCGGCTTATCTTGGTCAGGCGCACAGAGGGTTGATGACGCGTTCAAGAAAGTCTCTCCGGGTAACATCGCGAGCCGGGGGCGTCGCGAGACAGGCCAATCAGTCAATCCCTTGAATGTGGCGAATTATTGACGCCGGATCAATATTCACCGCCGGCGACCACGCGACCGGGACTGCTGACGCCCGGGGCCGGGCTTACGCGGGCCACGAGAGGGGCGGTTTTGGGTGCCGCCATCGACGTATTCGACGCGAATTCGACCGCTGACCCGGTCCGCCTCGCGCAGCTTGACGGTGAGCGCCTGGCCAAGCTTGAGACTAAAGCCCGAATGCCGGCCGGTCAGCGTGTGGGTCTTGGGATCATGGTCATAATAGTCGTCCGGCAGGCTTGAGACCGGCAGCAGCGCGTCGGCTTGGCCGCCGCCGAGGGTGACGAAAACGCCGAAATAAACCACGCCGGAGATCACCGCATCAAGATCCTCGCCAACACGGTCGGCCATGAACATCGCCGAGAAGCGGTCGGTTGCGGAGCGCTCGGCGACCGATGCCCGTCGCTCGGTCATTGAAATATGTTCGCAGACCGTCACCAGATCGTCGGCCTCGGTGCGCCGGTCGCCATCGGGGCCGAAATCATGGGCGTCGATCAAGGCCCGGTGCACCAGCAGATCGGAATAGCGGCGAATCGGCGAGGTGAAATGCGCATAGCGGCTTAACCCGAGACCAAAATGACCCAGATTGAACGGACTATAGACCGCCTGGCTTTGACTGCGCAGGACCAGGAGATTGACCGAGTGCTGGAAATCCTGGTCCTTGGCCTGGGCGAGGACCCGGTTGAATAGTTTCGCTTGGAGTACCTGGCCTTTGGCGAAATTGATCCCAAAACCCTCAAGATTGTTTCGCATCTCCTCGACCTTGTCGGGGGTTGGCGCATCATGAACCCGGTACACGCAGGCGCGCTTACGGCGTTCCAGGGTTTCGGCGGCGGCGACATTGGCCAGCACCATGAATTCCTCGATCAGCCGGTGGCTGTCCAGGCGCTGGCGTGGGGTAATCGCGCTCACCTGCCCATCGTCGTTTAGGACGACCTGCATTTCCGGCATTTCGATATCCAACGCGCCGCGGGTCTCGCGCGCGCCGAGCAGAGAACGGAACGCGCCGTATAGCGGCCGGGCAAGCGCGGTGAGACGGGACCCCGGGGCTGCTGCATCCCCGGGCGTATCCCCGGCATCCGCCGCATCTACCACCGCCTGGATTTCCTCGTAGGTTACCCGCGCCGCCGAGCGCATCAGGCCGCGCAGGAA
>JAQBUJ010000016.1 GCA_027623845.1 Pseudomonadota bacterium | reverse complement strand
TACAAAATGCCGGGCTGGCCGGTGAAGGTCGGCGACGGACATCTGCCCATCCCGCCAGCGCCGCTGCTTGGCGAGCACGTCGACTCGGTGCTTAGCGAATGGCTTGGCATGGGCGCTGACGATGTCGAGAAGCTCAGGAAGGGTGGCGCCGTTTAAGGCTCACGCCGACCGCCCCACCCTTGTTATCTCAGGCTTCACTGGGATGATGAGGGTAAAGGGTCCGAGGAATAAAAATTTTAAAAATTGAAACATCCATCCAACAAGGGAGGTGGCCATGGCCAAACTCACCGGTTCTGAAATACTTGCCAAGGCGCTGCGCAATGAAGGCGTCGACGATCTGTTCTTCATCATGGGGGGCCCGATGCTGTTGGCGGAATCGTCCTGCATCAAGGAAGGTATTCGGCCAATCGATGTGCGTCACGAGCAGGCCGCCGCCTTCATGGCCCAGGCCTATAGCCGGCTGCTGAACAAGCCCAGCGTCTGCATGGCCGCGAGCGGCCCCGGCGTCACCAACCTGATCACCGGCGTCGCCAATGCCTTTATCGATTGCGTGCCGGTGGTGGCCATTGGCGGCTCCAGCCCGTTCCGGATGTATGGCCGTCAGGTCTTCCAGGAAATCGACCAGCTGGCGATGATGAAGCCCTGCACTAAATGGGCCGAGCGGGTTTACGTGCTGAGCCGGATTCCCGAGATGGTCAACGTCGCCTTCCAAAAAGCCATGGCGGGTAAGCCCGGTCCGGTCTATCTCGATTTCCCCGGCGATATTCTCTACGAAACGATCGAAGAGGAAGAGATCGATTGGAGCATCTCCGGCCGCAAGCTGCCGCGCGCCCGTCCCCATGCCGAGCCGCGACTGGTGGATGCGACCATCGAGGCGCTCAGCAAGGCCAAGCAACCGGTGATCGTCACCGGCGGTGGTATCCTGTGGTCGGACGCCGCACCGGAACTACGGGCGTTCGTCGACAAGGCCGGCATCCCGTTCTACACCACGCCTCAGGGCCGCGGCGTGATCCCCGAGGATCATCCGCTGTCGTTCATGACGGTACGCTCGGCGGCGTTCCGCGATGCTGATCTGATTATGATCATCGGCACCCGGATGAACTACATCATCGGTCACGCCGCCCCGCCGCGCTTCAATGCCGACGCCACCATCGTGCGCATCGATATCGACGAGGAAGAGATCAGCACCAGCCCGCGCAATATCGATATCGGCATCGTCGGTGACGCCAAGGCGGTGCTCGGCCAGATCACCGCTAAGCTCGATGGTAATGTCGGCGCTGATCATTATGCCGGCTGGCGGAAAAAACTTGGTGACGAGGAAGCGAGCAAGCGATCACGACCCGGCGGCAACAGCGTCTCCGACGCCACGCCGATCCATCCGCTCCGGCTTTGTGAGGAAGTGAAGAACTTCATGGATCGGGACGCCATCCTGGTGGTCGACGGCCAGGAGATCCTCAATTTCGGCCGCCAATCGATGCCGACTTTCGCGCCGGGCCATCGGCTTAATTCCGGTCCGTTCGGCACCATGGGCGTCGGCCTGCCGTTTGGCTTGGGAGCCAAGATCGCCAAGCCCGGCACCCAGGTGATCGTGGTGCATGGCGATGGCTCGTTCGGCCTGAACGCCATGGAGTTGGACACCGCCGTTCGGCACGGGATCAACGTGTTGGTGGTGATTAGCCTAAACGGCGGTTGGACCGCCGACCCGGAGAAGAGCAAGCCGGGCCGTGATCTCGGTTTCACCCGCTATGACAAAATGGCCGAGGCGCTCGGTTGTTATGGCGAATATGTCGAGGAGCCGGGCGAAATCCGCGCGGCCCTGGAACGCGGTCAGGCCGAGGTCAACAAGGGCCGGGTCGCGGTGATCAACGTTAAGACAGACGACACCGCCCGCGCCGCCACTCAGGCCTTCTCGCAGTACACGACCTGACCACGCGATAAAGCCAAATTAGGTGGGCCGGCTTGGATTTCCAGGCCGGCCCATTTGGGTTTTGGGCGATGGTCGGCAGCGGCGTTTTCAGCATCAACAAATCCGCATCCCAGCGAAAGCTGGGGCCTACGCCTGAGGCTTTCCAGGGTGACGGCGCGCCGAGCAATTTCGTTCTGCCGGTCGTACTGATCAATCACCCGTCGCGAGCGAAATTCTCAGGCATGGGCCCTGCCGTTCGCCAGGGCGACGGATGGGTGGGGATGCGAAAGGGTGAGATTATCACCCCAACCGATAGCCGTACTCCGCCGCCGCCTGGGTGACGCTTTCCAGGAAACTCACCGCGAAACCGCGCGCGACATAGATATCGAAGGTGCTCTCATCGCGGCAATCGATCAGGGCCGGGAGATGGAACATCGTGGTTTGCGCGCACATCCCCGGGGTGAAGGCGCGGACGTGCCAGTCGAGGCCGGCGCCTTTCATTAAAATCTGCCGGACCGATCGCCCGGACAGCCGCAACGACGCGCGGCCATGACCAAGATCGACGACCGCCGCGCCGCCGGGGATGAGGGCGTCCTGTAACACCGTGTCGAGATCGCGGCTCTCCGGCTCTACCACCAACCAGCGGTTGGGGCCGGTCCACAGAATTCGAGGGTGTCCGTCGCCGACGCTGGTATTTGGGGCCTGCGGCGGGCGAAGGCCAAGCACCGCATTGCTCGCCTCCAGCATCACCGCCACCTCGGGCCCGCGCGCCTCGATTTGCACCATCGAGAGCGGATGGCGTTCGGTGATCGTCACGCCGGGGCCGCGATAGTCGGCGGCGCCGTGGTCACCGGGTCGGATCATACCGGAAAGCGCGGATTGCCGGCCCAAGGGGGCGACGCCAGCGGCTTCAGTACTGCTATCAGGCATGCAACCGCTCCCCATCCTTATCGTAGAACACCGGATCGACGATCCGCACCTCAATGGCTTCGTCGCGCAGTGGGAACATCGCCCAGACGGTTTCGCCGACCCGGCTCATACCGCCCTCGACCAGACCGAGCGAGATTGGGTGACCCAGGGTCGGGCTGAGATAGGCCGAGGAGGAGATATGGCCAAGCATCGGGACCGGCGGCTGCATCGTGTTGTCGGCGACCAGGACCGAGCCGACCCGAGCTCGACTTTTACCGTCAACCGGAACCAGACCGACGAATTTCGGGCGGGCCGGGTCAAGAAATCCTTCACGATCAGCCATCCGCCGACCGATATATTCCTTCTTGCTGCTGGACATCCGGCCGAGACCCAGATCGTCGGCAGTGGTCCGGCCATCAAGTTCACCGCCGGCGACATGGCCTTTTTCGATCCGCATGATCGCCATCGCCTCAGTGCCATAGGGGATGATCCCGTGCTCGGCGCCGACCGCCATGACCCGTTCCCATACGGCGCGGCCATGATCGGCCGGGACGTTGATCTCATAGGCCAACTCGCCGGAGAAGCTGATCCGGAACACCCGCGCCTTGACCCCGGCGATGCGGGTCTCACGCACGCCCATGAAGGGCAGGGCCTCGTTCGAGACATCCAGCCCTTCGACCGCTGCGGCCAGGACATCCCGGCTTTTCGGACCGGCAAGCGCCATCGCCGCCCATTGCTCGGTCACCGAGACCACCTTGACGTTCAATTCCGGCCAGTGGACCTGCAGGTATTCCTCCATATGGCTCATCACCGGGCCGGCATTGGCGGTGGTCGTGGTCATGAAATAACGGTTTTCGCCAACCCGTGAGGTAGTGCCGTCATCAAAGACGATGCCGTCCTCGCGCAGCATCAGGCCATAGCGCGCCCGACCGACGGGCAAGGTTTTCCAACCGTTGATATACAGCCGGTTGAGAAATTCCGCCGAGTCCGGGCCCTGGATATCGATCTTGCCAAGGGTCGACACGTCGACCATGCCGACGCCGCCCCGGGTCTCGGTCACTTCCCGGCTGATCGCCCGGTCCATGTCGGCCTTCACATCGCTTTCGCCGTCGCGCCGATAGATTTGCGGCCGCATCCACTGCCCGGCCTCGACGAAGACCGCGCCGTTTTCGGCGTGCCAGTCGTGCATGGCGGACCGCCTTGTGGGCGAGAAATGCATGCCGATGTCCCGGCCGGCGATGGCGCCGAGGGATATTGGGTTATAGGGTGGTCGGAACATTGTGGTGCCGACATCCTCGATCGAATCGCCGCGTTCCTCGGCCATGATGGCGTGGCCGTTCATGTTCGAGGTCTTGCCCTGATCGGTGCCCATGCCGAGCGTGGTGTAGCGTTTTAAATGCTCAACCGAGATATAGCCTTCGCGATGCGCCAGCTCGACATCGCTGGAGGTCACGTCGTCCTGCAGGTCGACATATTTTTTGCCCGGGCCGGGAACCCGCCACAGGGCTTTTAGCGGACCGGTGGCCGGCTCGTCGCTGGTCGGGATCTCGATCGCCGGGGGGGTAAACCCGAGAAGCGTTGCAGCCTCGGCCCCAACCTCGGCGCCCTGGCGCAGACAATCGGCGAGGCCCAGGGTTCCGGCGCCGGCGCCGGCGGACCGCTCGGCCTGGCGCGACGGGCCGGGGATGAAGGCCGCGATGCCGGGGTCATAGACCGGCCGGCCTCCGGCGTGGCTGTGCAGATGGACATTCGGGCTCCAGCCGCCGGAAATCGCCAGCAAGTCGCAGGATAATTGCCAAACCGGGCCGGTGACGGTCAAGCCGTCGGCGCTGATCGGGGCGATATCGACGCTGTTGAGACCCAGATAGCCGTGGCTGGCGATGACCGCCGCGCCGGTGACGCACTCAATCCCCGCCGTCTCGGCTTGCTGCTTTGCCGCGCCGTGACCATCGGGCCGGCTATCGACCACCGCTTGTACCTCGATCCCGGCGCGGTGCAGGTCGAGGGCGGTTTGATAGCAATCGTCGTTATTGGCGAAGACGACGGCGGCTTTTCCGGGCTGAACGGCAAATCGGTTGACATAGGTCCGCGCTGCCGAGGCCAGCATCACGCCGGGGCGGTCATTGCCGGTAAAGACCAAAGGGCGTTCGGTGGCGCCGGCGGCGATCACCACGCGCCCGGCCCGGATATGCCAGAGACGCTGACGCACGGCATGTTCCGGCGGCGTCGCCAGATGGTCGGAGATCCGCTCCACCGCGGCGATCACATTGCCGTCGTAATAGCCGAACCCGGTCGTGCGGGTCATCACCGTCACTGTGTCGAGCGCCTCAAGCGCCGCCGCCGCGCCGCGCACCCATCGCATCGCCGGTTCGCCGTTCAGGTTCCGGCGTTCGGATCGCAACCGGCCGCCCAGCGCATCGCTTTCCTCCAGCAGCATCACCCGAGCGCCTGAGCGTCCAGCCGCCAGCGCCGCGGCGATCCCGGCCGGCCCGCCGCCGATCACCAGGACATCGCAATGGGTATGCATTTTGTCGTAGCTGTCCGGGTCGCTGAGCGTGGTGCCGCTGCCCATGCCGGCGGCCTTGCGAATGAAATGCTCATAGAACCGCCAGCCCGGCATGCCCATGAAGGTTTTGTAGTAGAACCCGGCGACAAACACCGGCGAGAGCAAGGCGTTAAGCTGCATCACATCGAGCAGCAGGTTCGGCCAGCGGTTCTGGCTGCGGGCGTCGAGGCCGGCGAACAACTCGATCATCGTCGCCCGGGTGTTCGGCTCGTGCCGTCCCCCGGTCCGCAGTTCAACCAGGGCGTTCGGCTCCTCCGGGCCAGCCGAATAGATGCCGCGCGGTCGGTGGTATTTAAAGCTGCGGCCAACCAGGCGCACCCCATTGGCCAGCAGCGCCGAGGCCAGGGTATCGCCAAGATACCCTTGATAGGTCTTGCCATCGAAGCGGAACGACACCGGCGCCAGGCGGTCGATCTCACCGCCTTCAGCAAGCCGGAAGGGTTGATCGAAGCGGCGGTTGAAAATCATGACGCCTCTCCGGTTTTTGCTTCTTCGGTTTTTGCCGGGCCCGACGCGCCGGCCAGCAGGTCGTCCTGCGGCAATCCGGTGGCCAGCACTTCATGGGTCAGTGTGTTGCGCAGCACCCGCACGAAAGCGCGGCAGCCTTGAATATGTTGCCAGATTTCCTGGTGCGGCCCTCTTGGATTGTCGCGGATATAAACAAAGTCGTGCCACTCGGCCGCCGTCGCATCGGCGGGGGAGGCCGGGCGTTGTTTGGTCGCGTCACCGATATAGCTGAATTCATCATGGCCGCGCAGGCCGCAATAGGGGCAGTTGATCCTGATCATCTTACCGCCTCCTAATGCCGGTTCGGATAGGGGCCGGCGCCCCGTTCGTCGACCATCCGGCCACGCTCGAAACGGTCCAGGGTGAGCCCGGCGTTGATCGCATGCGGCTGGTCGTTGGCGATGGTATGGGCAAACACCCAACCCGACCCCGGCGTCGCCTTGAAGCCGCCATAACACCAACCACAGTTGAGATAGAGATTATCGATCGGCGATTTGCCGATGATCGGGCTCCCATCCATCGACATGTCCATGATGCCGCCCCAATGGCGCAGGATGCGTAGCCGCGACAAGCTCGGGATCATCGCCAGGCCGGCGCTGACCACGTGCTCGATCATCGGCGTGTTGCCGCGTTGGGCATAGGAATTGTACATGTCGATATCACCACCAAACACCAGGCCGCCCTTGTCGGATTGACTGACATAGAAATGCCCGGCGCCGTAGGTGACGACGGTGTCTATCAACGTTTTCAGCGGCTCCGAGACAAAGGCCTGCAAGACGTGGCTTTCGATCGGCAGTTTCATGCCGAGCTTGGCCGCCAGATGGCCGGTATGACCGGCAACCGCGAAACCGATGCGCTCGCAGCCGATCTCGCCGCGGCTGGTCTCGACGGCGGTAATGCGGTTGCCTTTTTGTTTGAAGCCGATGACCTCGCAATTTTGGATGATGTCGACGCCAAGCCGGTCGGCGCCGCGCGCCAGCCCCCAGGCCACGGCGTCATGGCGGGCCGTGCCGCCGCGCGGTTGCTTCAGCCCGCCATAGATCGGGAAGCGGGCATTGTCGGAAAAGTCGAGATAGGGCATCTCGCGCCGGACCTGGGCCCGGTCGAGCAGTTCGGCGTCGATCCCGTTCATCCGCATGGTGTTGCCGCGTCGGGCGAAGGCGTCCATCTGGTTGTCGGAATGCGCCAGATTGGTGACGCCACGCTGGCTGAACATCACGTTAAAGTTCAGCTCTTGGCTTAATTGCTCCCAGAGTTGCAGCGACTTCTCATAGAAATGAGCGTTCTCCTCCAACATATAGTTGGAGCGCACGATCGTCGTGTTGCGGCCGGTATTGCCGCCGCCGAGATAGCCTTTCTCCAGCACTGCGATGTTGCGAATGCCATGGTTCTTCGCCAGATAAAAAGCGCTGGCGAGGCCGTGGCCACCGGCGCCGACGATGATCACGTCATACTGTTTCTTCGGTTCAGGGTCGCGCCAGGCCCGGCGCCAATCCTTGTGGCCGCTGATGGCGTTGCGCAAAAGATTGAAAGCGGAATATTCAGCCATGACTGGAGCGGGTCCATACGAAGCAGGGGCGAGATCACCAACGCGGGTGACCTATTGCGGTTTAGCATCGCGTGCCGCCTATCAAAAGTCCAATACCGACAACTCCCGACACCGCAATCGGATCAGCAGGGCTGGATCGCTCGCCGCCGGCCAAGGGGTTCGTTCCGCAGGTTGGTTAACAGTCTATTTCGTCCGCTCGGCAAGACGCGCCGTTACGGCGGCGGAGATCCGCCCGGCTTCCCCGGACATGGCTTCGAGGATGGTCAGAACCGGATGACGCAAGATCGATTCGAACCTTCCGGCATCGGGTAGCCCTTCGTCCTTGGTACGGGCGCTGACCCGGTCGATCAGGGTCGCGAACTCGCGTTCAAGGATATCCATACGGACCGGATTGCTCGCCAACCAGCGGGCGCCGGTCACCCGAAGCTGTTGCAAACTATCGTCGTTCAAAATGAAAGCCTTCACTTTGGAGCCGTCCGGGTCGGGTCCGATTCGAGCGATCATTTCGACGCTGATCCAGGCAAACCACCAGCGCCATGGATCCGCCCGAAGTTCGCCGTCATCGTATATATCCTGCAGTAAATGGAGCGTTGTGACCGGTGAGTTGGGTTTCAGGCGCACCACTTGTGGCGGCAAGGCGTTCACCGATAGGACTTCGAACCGGCGGTCCTTCACCTTGCGGGTGAACAACCCCGAGGCTCGCGGCGCGCGCAGGCCGGCCTCGACGATCAACTCATCGGTATCGATCACCTCGAACCAATGTCGCAAAGCCACGGCCATGCCGCGAATTTGGTCACTCATGCCCGCGCCTTCCAGCATGCCATCCTGCTCAATATATGATACACTCCGGCGTGAGGTCGGGGGAGGTCTGAATGTTGGCGCGGCGGAAGTTTATTCCGATCGTTATAGCCTTCGGTGCAGCACCTCGTTAAAAGATTAAAGCCTGAAAAGACTGGGGTCAGTCTCAAAGGCGCTGCTGACGGATCGTTGGGCGAGACGTTGACTTGGGTTGCCGGCGCCAAAGCGGCGGGGGCGAAATTAGGGGGAGCCTAACGGCTCGTGCGGTATGGGTGATACGGGACTCGGCTTGATTGACCGCGCAGGCGCAGCCTTGCTGCATTTTTTCCGTGATCGCGAGATCATCCTGCGGTCGGATGGCCAGATCAGATACTTCACGTTTAACCGAAAGATGCAGTTTTCGCTGCTTGGCGTCTGGATCCTGCTCGCTGGATGGGTAGGCTTCGCCAGCATCGGTTACTTCAAGCAAGCATCACTCATCGAGGCTAAGAACCAAGCGATTTGGCGTTCCCAAAGCTCCTACCGTGAATTGCTCGATCAGGTTTCCGACTACCAACTTTCCATCGTCAGCATCACCCGCGATCTGAAAGAGACGCAATCGCATTTGCGACGGCTGTTCGACCAGAATGACAGCCTGAAGGTCACCTTGTATTCCACCGAGACCGAGTTGAAGCTGACTCAGGCGGAGCGAGATCGCATTACCGACGGGCGCCGCGCCCTGAGTAATCAGTTCGAATTGGTCGGTAAGGAAGTCCGACGGATGACCAGCAAGAACAATGCGTTGAAAAGCCATATTGGCAATCTGCGTGGTCATCTTGAGAATGTTCAGGCGCAAAAAGCCGAGATCGCCGCTGAACGACGGGCGATGGGCGATCGTCTGTGGAAACTGAGCAATGATTTGCAAGGCTCGATCATGCGCAGCGAGCAGTTGGAAACAACGATCAGTTCGCTGCGGTCGGATTTACGCAATGCGATGATCAGCAAGGGATCGATCACGGTGGAAAATGACGCGCTGCGCGCCCAGGTCGCCAGCCTTGAATTTTCGCGTGATGAACAGGCCGATCAGCATCGGGTGCAGATGGAAGCGATTTCCGCCCGAGCGTTGAAAAATATCAACGCCCTTGAAGCGGTGTTGAGTCATACCGGGCTTAATTTGCAAAACATCGCGCCGCTCCCGAAAGGGACGATTATGGGCCAGGGCGGCCCATTCATTCCTTATCATCCGGATATGCGCCAGCCTGCTGAAAACACCTCCTTAGAGCAGGAGTTGAATATGCACATCGATCGGTGGGAACAGTTGCGCGATGTGGTCGCGACCATGCCGCTGATCGGACCGTTTGAGGGGGGCTATGTCTCAAGCCGGTTCGGTCGACGCAAGGACCCGATCACCAAGGGGTGGGCGATGCATAATGGGCTGGATCTTGGCGGCGCGTATAAAACGCCGGTTCGCTCGACGGCGCCGGGAACAGTGGTATTCGCCGGGCGGCGGGCCTACTATGGCCGGGTGATCGATGTGCAGCATGAAAATGGGCTCATGACTCGCTATGCTCATTTGTATAGAATTAATGTCAAACGAGGGCAAAAGGTGGGTTTAGGTGAGAAAATTGGGCTGCTTGGTAGCTCAGGCAGGAGCACCGGACCACACGTCCACTATGAAATTCGTCATTTGGGTAAAGCTCTCAATCCCCGGAAGTTCCTAAGGGCGACAAAAAATGTTCAACAGTAACAAGAAGGATACGAGCACTTCGGGCGCCACCGCAGCGAAGAACGCCGCCCCGTCCCTGCTCAGTTCCGATCTGGTCATCAACGGCAATTTGGAAAGCGCCGGCGACATGCAAATCGACGGCAGTGTCGAGGGTGACATCAAGAGCCAAAAGCTAACGATCAGCGCGTCGGCGGTGGTCCGAGGCTCGATCGAAGCCGAAAGCGTGGTCATTGCCGGCAGTGTGACCGGGCAGATCAAGGCGCGGCACGTCACGCTGAATAAGAGCGCGAAGGTGATCGCGGATGTTATTCAGGAACGCCTGACGATTGAGCCGGGCGCCTTTTTTGAAGGCAATTGCCGGCATTTCCCAGGCGAGGAAGAGGTTCAACCCCGGCGGATCGAACAGGTGGTTTCGGCGCGCACAAATGGGGCGAGCGCCACGGAATCATCGCCGAGCGGCGCGGCCGCAACACCTGTAGCAGCCAGCGACGCGGCCTAACGCCGCAAAGGATCGTTTGGCCGACGATTTCTACTGGCCGAGCGCTTATTGGACGAGCCAGCCGGATTTCGCCGAACCCAGCCGCAATCGATAAACATGCAGGGATTCCAGGACGCGCTGGACATAGTTGCGGGTCTCGGCAAAAGGGATCCGCTCGATCCAGTCGATCATGTCGACATCCGGGTTGCGCGGGTCGCCGCGTTCCTTCAGCCATCTGTTCACCCGATGCGGGCCGGCTTATAGGCTGCGACCGCCAGGACATAGCTGCCGTCAAAAGCCTCCAGCTGGGCCTGCAGATAGCTGGACCCGAGCCGCAGGTTGAAATTCGGTTCGGCGGTCAATCGGCCCAGTGCATAGGGGATTTTCAGGCCGCGCGCGACTTGTCGGGCGGTCGCCGGCATAAGCTGCATTAAACCACGCGCCCCGACGCGGCTGCGGGCATCCTTGTCGAAACTGCTTTCCTGGCGAATGACGGCAAGCGTCAGGGCCTGTTCCGGGGCATCAGTCGTCGGGACGTCAACCACCGGATAGCCGGCCTCCATCAGGATCAAACCGGCTCTGGCGGCCCGGCGGGCGGCGAAGACCGATAAGTCCAGATATCCCAAGGCGCGCGCGGCGGCGGCGATGGCGGCGGCGTCCTCGCGAGATGGCGCGGCGCGGGCTGCGACCCGAAGAAAACCCCGCGCCATTTTGCTCTGACCAGCCTCGTGGAGCGCCTTGGCGGTGGTGATCAGTTCATTCAGATCGGAATTGGCTAAGCTGAGCGCCGAAGGCACAGGGTCCGAGCGCAGATGGGCAATCGTCGAAGGCAATTTGTTGGCCGCGAGTTGACCATAGAAGGTGGTGCCATTTTGCGCCGCCCGGGCATACCAGGCATTGGCTGCGGCGCTGCCGCCACCGGCCTCCAACGCCCGCCCCGCCCAATAGGCCGCGCGGGCCCGGCTGATCGGGGTTGTGACGCTTTCATGCAGGGTGATGAAATACTGCGCCGCTTCCTGTGGCTTGTTGCCGTAGCGCAGCGCCACCCATCCGGCATGCCATTGGGCGTCGGCGAAGTAACGTCCTTTGCGCTGGATATGCGAGGCGGCGAGGAGATAGGCGTCCTCGTGCCTGCCCCCATCCAAGGCATAACGCACCTGGCGAGAGCGTTCCTTCCACCACAGTTTCGCAAATTCTTGATTGGCGGGAACGTCCCAAAGCAACTCCAGCGCTTTGTCGTTCAAACCCTTTCTGTGGCGCCATCGCAGGCGCTCATAGATCAGCCCGGCGTCGGAACGCAGCGTCGCCGGCACGCGGGCCACGGCGCTGTCGACGCCGCCGGATTTACGCCGCAGCCGCAGCCGCGCTTCGGCCAACCGGCGGTATCCGGGCGAGACCAGAGGCATCATTGCGCGCGCCGAATTGTTCAAACCAAGCCAAAGGAAGCGGTCAAGGCGTTGCCAATGCAGTGATTTGTTGAGCAAGGCTCGGTGTGTGCGCCGGAAAGATCTTTGCTGTTTGCGGGTAAAGCGGGTTCGCCGCCAGGTATCGCGAACCGCCGCGGCATGGGCGTCGAGTTGACCGGATTGCTTCAACGTCGATATCCATTTCAACCGCCCGGCGACGGTTTTTGGCGGATGCTTGGTAAACCAATTTAGCCGCGCCAAGGGGGCGAGGCTTTCGTCAAGCGCCTGTTCTGCCCGTTGCTGCAACCCGGCCCGGCCCGGCCAGACCGGATGGCCTCCAAAAACGCGGTGATCTCGGAAAATTCAGCTTTTGATCTGGGGTCTGCGAGCCGTAATCCGTCAAGGACGGTCTCCAGTAGCGGGTTGCCGGGGTTTCGCCGCAATCTGGCAAGCTTCGACCACTTAGCCTGTTCGGCAAGCTGGAAGGCCGGTTGGTACGTCGAGGCAAGTTTGGAAGGAACGCTCCAAGTCGGTCGGCTGCTTGGTTTCGGGAGTGGCAAGGGGACGGCATGAGAAACGCTGTTCTGGGGGGAGGCATCCGGGCGCGATTTGCCGTTGGCCGCGACTACTGACGTCGGCGGAGCGGCGGTCGGACGGGCTTCCGGCAGGGGAGCCGATGTTTGAGCGCCGGCACTCCCGGCGACCAGGGCGAGCAAAACAAGCACGACCGGGCCGGCAAGCCGGGGCCGGGTTCTTCGAACAGAGGCGCGCTTGACGACGGCGCTGTTGATCAAGAACGACTCCATGCAGTGTAGTGGCCAGCGTGGCCGGCAAAGTGTAGTCAGACACGGGGGTCGAAACAAGCCAAGGCCTTGCCGCCTGGGTGGACCGGGCGTATGGTCCGGCGATCAGCCAGTAAGATCACCAGTTTGCCCAATAGGGCCACCAGTTTGAAAGGTGCAACATGACTTATAATACAGGAAATCCGCAGTTCAAGGGATCGCTCGTGGCCCTGATCACGCCATTCAAGGATGACGCGATTGATGAGGCAGCGTTCCGAAAACTGGTCAGCTGGCAAATCGAGCAGGGGACCGACGGGCTGATTCCGGTGGGCACCACCGGTGAATCGCCAACCCTGAGCCATGAAGAACACAAACGGGTTGTTGAGCTCTGCGTCGAGGAAACCAATGGTCGGGTGCCGGTTATCGCCGGCGCCGGGTCGAACTCGACCTCCGAGGCTATCGACTTTACCCAGCATGCCAAGGAAGCCGGCGCCGATGCGGTGTTGCATGTGACGCCGTATTACAACAAGCCGACCCAGGAAGGCATGTACCGGCATTTCACCGCGATCGCCGAGGCGGTGGACATTCCGGTGATCATCTACAACATCCCACCGCGCAGCGTTGTCGACATGTCCGTCGAAACGATGAAGCGTTTGGCCGATCATCCGAACATCGTCGGCGTCAAGGATGCGACGGCCGATATGGTCCGCCCGTTGAAAACCCGCTTGGAAATCGGTCCGGATTTCTGCCAGCTGTCCGGTGAAGATGCGACCATCGTGCCGTTTTTGTCACAGGGCGGGCACGGCTGCATCTCGGTGACCTGCAATGTCGCGCCAGCGCCGTTGGCCGAATTGCATAAAGCCTGGGCCGCCGGGGATCTGGATACAGTACGCTCGATCAACGACCGGTTGTTGCCGCTGCATGACGCTTTGTTCTGCGAAACCAGCCCGGGACCGGTCAAATATGCGGCCAGCTTGTTGGGCCTTTGCGCGTCGGATACCCGCTTGCCGATTTGCGAGATCGCGGAGTCAAGCAAGCAACGGGTCGAGAAGGCCATGCGACATGCCGGCCTGCTGAACTGATCGGTCCAGGCGTATTTCACTTAAAGGTTGGAGGCGGCCATGAAGGCCGGCAAGGACGCGCGCCCGATCGCTCAAAATCGGCGCGCCCGGTACGACTATTTTATCGACGAGACTCTGGAAGCCGGGATCATCCTGGTCGGCACCGAAGTCAAGAGTCTGCGTGAGGGCAAGGCAAGTATCGGCGAGGCCTATGCGGGCGACTCCTCCGGCACGTTGACCTTATTCAACGCCCATATTCCGGAATACGCGGCGGCCAATCGGTTCAACCACGAGCCCCGCCGACCGCGGCAGCTTTTGGTCCACCGCAAGGAGCGCGACCGGCTGCTCGGATTGGTGCGCCGTGAGGGCTGCACGATTGTTCCATTGACGGTTTATTTCAATGACCGGGGCATCGCCAAGGTGCAGCTCGGCGTGGCGCGCGGAAAGCGCCAAACCGACAAGCGCGAAACCTCGAAACGCCGGGATTGGCAACGCGAAAAAGCACGTTTGATGCGGGAAAAAAGCTAAGCGGCTTTTTTCGGATTGTGGGTTTCTGGCTGTAAAATCAGTGACGATCCAAAAGCTGGCGAATGTCGTGAAAGACAGCCTCGAACATCGCTTCGGTCAGCCGTCCGGTGTTGGTGTTGTAGCGTGAGCAGTGATAGGAATTGACCAGGAGCGGACGATTGACCACCGCGTGCTGCGCTTGGTGGGCGAATTTAAAGGCGGATTTTTTCACCCCGAGAACGCTGAGGATCGCGCCATGGGCGAGGCCGCCCAGCGCCAGCATCACCTCGAGATTTTCCATGGCGTCGATTTCAGCCTGAAGAAATGAGGCGCAGGTCCGGATTTCAGCGCCGATGGGCTTGTTTTCCGGCGGCACGCAGCGCACCGAATTGGTGATCCGGCAATCCCGCAAGCGCAACCCGTCATCACTGTGCGATCCGTAGGCCCCGTGGCTGAAGGCGAATTTGTCCAGGGTTTGATACAGCAGATCGCCGGCCCAATCGCCGGTAAACGGACGCGCTGTGCGGTTTGCGCCGCGCAGACCCGGCGCCAGCCCAACAATCAGCAACCGGCCGTCGATATCGCCAAACGACGCCACCGGCGCGTTGTGCCAGTCCGGAAAGCTTGCACGATTGCGCGCCCGAAATTCAGCAAGCCGGGGGCAAAGCGGACACGCCGCCCCTGGTTGCTTCGGCGCCTG
>JAQBUJ010000015.1 GCA_027623845.1 Pseudomonadota bacterium | reverse complement strand
GGGATTCAGACTGCTCAATTCATGTCACGCGAAAATTCACCCGATTGCCCTGGGTTGACGCCGACACTGGCTTCGACGACATTTGGCGTGGTCATGCGGATCGCATACCAAGCCATCGGCGAATTCATGTCAAGGCTGGTCCGGTTCTGACCATGCATGTGAAACAATAATAGTGCCGCCGCGAGAATTTGCCGGTCTGAGGCCGGAGCGGGCGGTGGAATATGGAGTGGCGCGACGTGGTGGATTTGACAAAAAAATTAACGGTGGTGACCGGCGGGGCCTCCGGCATTGGCCGGGCGACGGTGCTGAAAATGGCCGCGGCCGGCGCGGTGGTGTTTTCCGGCGACATGGATGAAGTCGGCAATGCCGAGACCGCCGACATGGCCAATCGATCCGGCGGCAATGTAACAGCCATCACCCTCGACATCGCCGACCGCGACAGCGTCGCGGCCTTCGCCGCCGCCTCGACCAATGGCGGTACAGCCGTGGTCGACATCATCGTCAACGTCGCCGGTTGGGACCGCATTCAACCATTTCTCGACGCCACGCCCGAGTTCATGGACAAGGTGCTGGATATCAACCTGAAGGGGCCGATGAACGTGGTGAAGGCGTTCCTGCCCGCCATGGTCGAGGCCAATGCCGGCAAGATCATCAGCATTTCCAGCGACGCCGGACGGGTCGGCTCGATGGGTGAGACGATCTACGCCGGCGCCAAGGGGGGGGTGATCGCCTTCACCAAGTCGCTGGCCCGCGAGACCGCACGCCACAAAATCAACGTCAATTGCGTCTGTCCGGGGCCGACCAATACCCCACTGTTAATGGCCCAGCCCGAGAGCATGCGCGAGAAACTGGCCCGTGCCGTCCCGTTCCGCCGGATCGGCGAGCCCGAGGAGATCGCCGACGCGGTGCTGTTTTTCGCCTCCGACATGTCCAATTACATTACCGGCCAGATTCTGAGCGTCAGCGGTGGACTGACGATGGCTGACTAGGGGATATCGCTAACCCGCCGGATCGTACAACGCCGCGCCCTTTTTCATCAGGGCGCCACCGAGTACGGTGCGGTGGATTTCAGAGGTGCCGTCGAAGATCCGGTAGATCCGGGCGTCGCGGTAATAGCGCTCGATCGGCTGATCCTTGGAGAAGCCGGAACCGCCGAACACTTGCACCGCCCGGTCCACCACCCGGCCCAAGGTTTCGGCGGCGTGCACCTTGACCATCGAGATCAACTCGCGGCCGTCGCCCGACTGGTCAATCTCGGCGGCGGCCTGCCAGAGCAGCAGACGGGCGGCGTTGATCTCTATAGCGCTGTCCGCCAGCATTTGCTGGACCAGCTGAAACGTGCCGATCGGTTGGCCGAATTGCTCGCGCTCACGGGCGTGTTCGACCATTAGGTCCAGCACCTTGGCGGCCTTGCCGACCGCCCGTGCGCCGACTTGGCCCAGGCGCACCCGCCCAAGGGTCTCCAGCACTTGGCGCATACCCCGCCCTTCCTCGCCGAGCAGGTTTTCGGCCTCCAGGCGGATCTCATCGAAGAACATCTCGATATGGCTGGTGCCGCGCAGGCCCATCATCGGTTGGTCGCGCCCGACGGTGAAACCGGCGCTGTCCTTATCGACGAGGAACAGCGAAATGCCGCGTGACCCGGCGGCCGGGTCGGTGACTGCGGAGACCACGAAGAAGTCGGAGAACAGGCCGTCGCTGATGTAATGCTTGTGCCCGGAAAGCCGCCAACCATCGCCGTCACGGACCGCCCGGGTTTTGATGCTGGCGGCGTCCGAGCCGGCGCCCGGTTCGGTGATGGCGATCGAGCAGGTCCGCTCGCCTCGCACCGATGGCAGCAGCCAACGCTCCGCCTGGGACTCCGTACAGCGCAGCAGCACCTCATAAACATTGCCGAAGGCGCGGCGGATCAGAATGTCGCTGGTGCGCCCGAATTGCTCTTCCAACAGCATCGTATCGAAAGCGTTGAGTCCACCGCCGCCGAACGCCGTGGGGATATTGGTTGCATACAGGCCAAGCGCCTGGGATTTCTCGAAGATCTCCCGCGCGGTCTGCGGGGCCAGAACACCCTCTCGGTCGACCTGATCCTCCAGCGGCGCCAGATGCTCATCAATGAACCGGCGCACGGTGGCGACCAGCAGACGCTGTTCCTCGGTAAGATCGAAGTTCATGACGCCACCCTGCTCTGTTCAACCAACGGCGCGTGCTTCCCGGTTCCCGTCCGCAGGCCCGTGCGCCTTGGTCGGTCGCATGCGGCGTATCTTATCGTGAACCCTGCATGAGCTATACTGGAGCGAGCGAGTTCGGGAAGGCCTTGCGGTATCCATAGGAGAAATCATCATGTTGATCGCCGACGCGCAAGTGCATGTCTGGGGCGTCCATACGCCGGAACGCCCCTGGCCCGCCGATGGTTTTGGGCGAGAACATACCGCCGATCCCTTAACCGCGGAAAAACTGCTCGCCCAGATGGACGCCGCCGGGGTCGAGCGGGCGGTGATCGTGCCGCCGTCCTGGGAAGGAGACCGTAACGACCTGGCCCTGGCCGCCGCTGCCGCGCATCCGGGCCGGTTGGCGATCATGGGCCGGCTGGCCATCGAGGACCCGGCGACCGGCGTTTTGCTCGGCGCTTGGCGAGAACAGCCGGGCATGCTGGGCGCGCGGATCACCTTCCTGACCCCGCCGCAGCGCCAATGGCTGGTTGACGGCACCGTCGACTGGTTTTGGCCGGCGGTGGAAAAAGCCGGAATTCCCCTGATGGTGCTGCCACCGGATCAGCTGCCGGCGATTGACCGGGTTGCCGAAAGACATCCGGGTTTGCGTCTGGTGATTGACCATCTGGCGATGACCTCGAGCCGCAGGGACGCCGAGGCCTTTGCCGATCTGGACACTCTATTGACCCTGGCGCAACGCCCGAACGTCGCGGTAAAGGCCAGCGCTCTACCTTGCTACAGCACCGAGGCTTATCCGTTCCCAGGATTGCATCGCCACATCGAGCGCGTGGTCGACGCCTTCGGGCCGGAGCGGGTGTTTTGGGGTACCGACCTCTCGCGGCTGTCCTGCAGCTATCGCGAGGCGATCACCTTGTTCACTGAGGAATTGGCGTTTCTATCAGAGACCGACAAGGCGCTGATCATGGGTCGGGGATTGTGCGATTGGCTTGGCTGGAAGAGCGATTGAGCCGTTTCGCAACTAACGCAGACCGGGCGAAGGCGATGGAACGGTCCACCACCAGGAGGACCAGGAGCCCGACGAGGGTGACGAGCAGGCCCTCGACGATCGCAGTGCGGCGCAATGCCGTCAGATCGTGCAAAGCCGTCATGACGTTGACTTGCAGCGGCTCAGCGGCAAGCGGTCGCGAGGCCAGGGCGTAGGTCATTCCGGCGGCGGTCCAGCCCGAGCCCGTTCCGACCGGCGCATCTTGGATCGGAGAAAACGGCGATTCGCCGAGCGTGCGTTGACCGTAGCGGAATAATCTCTCGCTCTGGTCGATGGCATGGACCTGGGCTTCGGCCATTGCGGTCATCAAAAGATCCGGTTCACCGGCGATAAGGGCGACGCCGAATTCGTCGGTCAGAAAGATCCGCTGTTGATGGCTGCTGAGCGGGCGGGCGATCCGTAGTGAGGATTGCTCGATCACCAGAACGCCGATGGTATCGTTACCGGCCTCAATCGCCGCCGCGAAGCGGTAGACTGGAACATTCTCGGCGTCGATTGAAAAGCTGTCGGCGGAGCCGACGATGCTGGCGAGGGCATGCATGCGGTCATCGAAGAGCACGGCGGCGATATCGTTGTCACCGCGCATTGCGTTGCTGCTGGCGATCACCTCGCCCGAGCGATGCAGCAATTGAATACGGCGCAAGTCCAGATCATGCGCGGTATTGGCCAGCCACTCGTTGATCTCGATAAGATCGATGCGCCCCATGAGGTCGGCCCGGCGCTGTTCACGCGCTGCCGTATCGCCTGGTGCTTCGCTGTAGCTGACAAAAGGGAGCGTCGCCTGGATCCGTCCGGACTGCGCCAGGACCTTCGCCAGGCCCCGCAATCGGGTAAATTCCCGACCGATCTCGGCGGCGATGGTGTCCGCCAATAGACCGGCCTGGCGGGTCTCGGTCCTGACATAGGCATGGGATGTTGATTCAAGGTGTCTGTAGCCAAGGACCCCCGCGGCTATCAGCCAGATGCCGACGATAGCGAGTGGGTAAATTCTCCAGCGTGCGGGCATTTTGGTTCATCCAATCCCCGGCTGGCTCATCCATATCCCAGGCCGAAACCCCAAGCCCCAATATTCGCGCCGAAGCGCGGCCAACTTTCGCACCGGCCAGCGCTGGACTATGGTGACCCGACGCGACCAGCGACGAGGCCCGACATGATACCCAGAACCCTAGTCGAATCGACAGCTCATGACCTGATGACCCGGGCCAGTATCGATATTCCGGCGGATTACCTGTCCGGCATTAAAGCGATGGCCTCCGAGGAAGAAGGCGATCTGTCCTCCTTCGTGTTGCGGGCCATGTTGGAGAATTACGAAGCCGCGAGCGAGGATCGCCGCCCGATGTGCGCCGATACCGGTGTGCCGCGCTACTACGTCAAAAGCGGTAACGAGGCGCAGCTCGACGGCGGGTTCATTGCGCTGGAACAGGCGCTACGCTCAGCAACGGCGCAGGCGACCCACGATGTGCCGCTGCGGCCGAATCGGGTGCATCCACTCTGGCGGACCGATCATAACAACAATGTCGGCATCAACGCGCCGGAGATCGAATATTCTTTTGAGCCGGACGCCGATTGGGTCGATATCACCACCGTGCATAAAGGGGGGCTGTTCGGAACCGACTATCGGATGCTGTTTCCGGGCGACGGGATCGATGGAATCAAGCGCTTCTTTCTCGACGGGATGATTGCCTTCGGCAAGCGCGGGCTGGCCTGTCAGCCGGCGATCGTCGGTATCGGGCTCGGGGGGTCGAAGGACACGACCATGGTTCTCGGCAAGCAGGCGGCGTGCCTGCGCACCGTCGGTGACCGTAATCCGGACCCTAAAATCGCCGCGTTGGAGTTGGAGTTGCAGGACCTTGGCAACTCGATCGGCATGGGGGCGATGGGGTTTGTCGGCAAATCCATGGTCGTCGATTGCCATATCGAAGTGGGCTACACCCATACCGGCGGCATGCCGATGAGCCTGCATGCCTTTTGCCTGTCGTCGCGACGGGCGACGGCTCGGATACACGCGGACGGTCGGGTAGAACGCCGCACCGATCCGCGTTGGTTCACCCCTTACATGCGCCGGGAGACGGTCGAATGGACGCCAGCCGAGGCAAGCTCAAAGAAGTCCGCCTGACCACACCGGTCACGCCAGATCAACTGAAGACCTTGGAGATCGGCAACGTCGTTTATCTCGACGGCGTGATCTACACGGCCCGCGAGAGCGTCTACAAAAAGATAATCACCGATGGCGCCGCGCCGCCGGAGGATTTCGCGACCTTGGGCAACGTCAATTTCCCTTGCTCGCCGGCGGCGACGGTGGAGGCCGATGGCCGGTTGAATGTCGGTGCGGTCACGGCGACCGCGAGCTTCCGGTTCTCCAAGTGGATGAAGGACTGGTTTCGGATTTCCGGCGCCAAGATGATCATCGGCAAGGGCGGCATGTCGGAGGCGGACTACCGGAGTTTGTTCGTGCCGGTTGGCGCGATTTATCTCACCACCGTCGGCTATGGCACCGGCGCCCTGCTGGGGCGCGGCATTAAGAAAGTGCGCGCGGCTCATTGGCTGGACGAATTGGGTATCGCCCAGGCGATGTGGGTGCTTGAGGTCGAGCGGTTTGGCCCGCTTCTGGTTGAGAGCGACCTCGCCGGAAATTCTCTGTTCGAAGCCAACAATCGAGAAGTGAACGCCGGTCTAGCGAAGCTGTACGAGGGATTGAAGCCACCCAGTCTTTCTCGCTACGGTGAAACCGACGATCGCGGCCAGGAACTGATTTGAAGCCCCTCTACTAGGAGATCGAGCCATGGCAAACGCCAATGTGAACGGAACCAGCTTGCACTATCGCCTCGACGGACCCGAGGACGGCGTGCCGATACTGCTATCAAATTCGCTGATGTCGAATCTCACCATGTGGGATCCGCAAATCGAGGCGCTGACCGCCGCCGGGTTCCGGGTGCTGCGCTATGACAGCCGGGGGCATGGTCAGTCCGGGGCGCCGGAGGGACCGTATTCCATCGAGATGCTGGCCGAAGATGCGGTTGGCCTGATGGATGCCGTGGGATGGGACAGCGCGCATTTTTGTGGTCTGTCCAAGGGCGGTATGGTTGGCCAGATGCTCGGCTCGCGCCACCCCGACCGGGTCCGTTCGTTGGCGCTTTGCGATACCTCGTCCTACATGGGCGGGGGGGATACCTGGGACCAGCGCATTGCCGGCGCCCAGGCCAATGGCATGGCTTCGTTGATTCCGGCGACCATCGACCGCTGGTTCACCAAACCCGGCCAAGCCCGAATCCCCGATGAGATCGAAAAGGTTCGGGTGATGATCGCCGGCACGCCGGTGACCGGATTTGCCGGGTGTTGTCAGGCGATCAAGGCGATGGATCAGCGCGAAACCAACAAATCTATCGACAAGCCGACCATCGTCATCGTCGGCTCTGAGGATTCAGGGACCACACCGGACCAAGCCCGGGAGATCCATCAGGCGATCGCCGGCTCGGAACTGGTGATCCTGGATGCCGCTGCTCATCTGGCGAATATTGAACAGGCCGGACCGTTCAACGACGCGCTGATCGGTTTCCTCGGCCGGGTTCGTTAGTCCTAATCGCCGTTTGGGCGATGCCAGCCGGTCAGCCGGCTGGCAGATGTCCGGTTTTCACCCAGATCAACGCACCCTCGGCGGTCCAGGCTGAATGGGTGCTGTTGGCGGGCATGCGGACCCAGGCGCCTTTCGGATAGCGACCGTGCTCATCTTCGAGCACCCCATCGATGACGAAAACCTCCTCGCCGGCGGGATGGCCGTGCAACGCGACCTGGCAACCGGGGTTGGCCTGCGCCAGGGTGACCCGCTCCAAGCCCCGTTCGAACAAGACTTGGCGCTTGATGCCCGGATTGTCCGATTGCTGAAACTCGGCGTTGGCGGTGTCGATCCGCACGGTTTGCTGATCGTCATCATCCATTTGACGCAGCTTCACCAGGATCGTGCAGCCGTCCTTGCTATAGGGCGTGTGGCTGGAGCCTGGCGGGTTGCGTACATAGCTGCCGGGGCCGTAGTCGCCATGCTCGTCCGAGAACGTCCCCTCGAGCACCAGGAATTCCTCGCCGCCGCCGTGGCTGTGGGTTGAGAAATGGCTATTGGGCGCGTAGCGAACGATTGAGGTGGCGCGGGCGACCTCCTCGCCGTCACGGTCAAGCATGCGCCGTTGCACACCCGGCAGCGGCGAGTCGACCCAGTCCATCTCTTCGGTCATCGCGACGGCACGTTGGCTCAGGTCAGCATGGATCTGCATATCCGATCCTCCATCAAATTTTTCCCCCATCAAATTTTTCCCCCATCAAATTTTTCCCCCATCAAATTTTTCGTAGAGTGACGGGTTTCGCCAGACGATCAAGCAGAATTGACGCTCGGATCAGCACCTCTATAGTGCCGATCTCGAAAGGAACCACCCGTCGTGTCCTCCCCAAGCCTTGCTTTGCCCAGCCCGCAGGATCGGGCCACGGGATTGATTTGCGCTGTGCTGTGCTCGATCGGCCTCGGTCTCGCTGTCGCGTTGGGCCGGGTTGCGTTCGATGGTGGCACCACGCCGCTGACCGTGGCGTTGTGCCGAGCGGTGTTCTCGATCGGCTTCATGGCCTCGTTATGTCTGGTGACGGGGCAGTCGCTTCGGCCACCGCCGGGCGTCTGGCCGCATCTGCTTTTCCTCGGGCTGCTGTTCTCGCACATGGCGTTCGGCAATATAGGCTCGACCAAGTACATCCCGGTCAGCTTGGCGGCGCTGTTGTTCTTTGTTTATCCACCGATGGTGGCCTTGATCAATACGGTGCTTGACCGCCGACCGCCGGGGATTTTGAAGGTATCGGCAATGCTGACTGCTTTTGCCGGGTTGGCGGTGATGCTCGGGGTTGGGTTTGAAGGCCTTGACCCGCGCGGCATCATCATCGGTCTGACCGCCGGCCTTGCCTGCGCGATCAATATTGTCTGGCTCAGTCGCCGGGTGCACGGTCTGCACCCCTTCGTCATCGTGTTCTACCAATCGAGTATCGCCGCTGTGGTGATGTTGGTTCTGGCGCTGCAGATGGATGAGTTGCGCTTGCCGGATATCACCAGCGGGTGGTGGGGTCTCGGTCTGATCGTGATCCTGCAATCCTGCTCGATCCCGCTGTTCTATTTGTCGATCCAACGCATCGGTACCGAGCGGACTGCGATGCTGAACAATCTGCAGCCCGTCGCCAGTATTCTCGGTGCGATATTCCTGTTCCAGGAATTCCTGACGGTGGAGCGTTTGGTTGGCGCGGGTATGGTCCTGGGCGGCATCCTATTGATGCAATGGAGCGACGGGCGGGCCCGCCGGGCGGCGATCGATTAAAGTCAGCGCGGCCGTTACGCAACCGCCAGCCCTAGCAGGCGTCCTCTTTGAGCCGCCCTGCGTCCTTCAAGGCTGGGCGGTCCGGGGCTAAATCCCTGGCGGTGATCCCCAGGGCGGCGAAATCGCCGGTGAAGGTGTCGCCCCTGGCCAGGGCGGCGGTGATCCGACCCATACCCGGCGCGGTTTGGATGCCATAGCCGCCTTGTCCGGCGCACCAGCAAAACCCGTCGAGACCCGGCTCCATCCCGACCACCGGCGACTTGTCGGCGACAAAGGATCGTAAGCCCGCGCGTTTGCTCACCAGCCGGCCAACCTTCAAGGTCGTGTGTCTCTCAATCAGATCGATGGCGATGGCCATATCCAATTCCTCCGGCTGTGCGTCGCAGGGCGCCGATGGGGTTTCATCAGCCGGGCTGCCCAGAAGGTGGCCGGCCTCAGGCTTCAAATACCAAGACTCGTCGGCCGCAATGACGCCTGGAAGACCGGGCAGGGTGAGGTCCATGGGTGGATCGAAGGTAAAGGCGGTCCGCCGTTTCGGCCCCAGGCCGATCGGCGCGGCGCCTGCAAGCGCGCCGATTTCATCGGCCCAGGCGCCGGCCGCGTTGACGATAATCGGCGCCTGGAAATCGCCAGCCCGGGTTACCGCGGTCCAGACCGCTTCCTGGCGCTTCAATGACAATACCTCGGCATCGCCGACAAGAAGGCCGCCGCGCGCGCGCACGGCGCGGATATATCCCCAATGCAGGACCGCGACATCGATATCCATGTCCTCTGGCGAGTGCAGACCGGCGACGATCAAGGCGCGGTTCAAGGCCGGGTGCAACCGATGCACCTCGTCGGCGTCGATCAGGCGCACGGTATCGCTCAGGCGGCGGACTTCCTCGAACGCCGCCTTGAGATTTGGCAAGGTGTCCTCGGTGGCGACGAACAGCGTGCCGCGAGGGCTGAGGATAGGCGCTTCACAAAACCCTTCCGGAGGCGTGTCGAGAAACGGTCGACTGGCCTTGTTGATCGCCCGGATTACCGAATTGCCATAGGTCTCGACGAACAGCGCCGCCGAGCGACCCGTGCTGTGATAACCCGGCTGGCTCTCGCGCTCGATGAGAATGACCTTGCCGGTACGGGAAAGTTCATGAGCGGCTGAAGCGCCGGCTATCCCGGCGCCGATCACCAGGAAATCGCATGTTTCTCCCATCGCCAGGCCTTTCTCTTTTGCCCTCGTCTGGGCGCACTATACCGATCGCCGGACCGTAACGGTTCCGTTAAAGCCAAGACATGGGCAATTTCGGGTTCGGGAGGGATAACCCTCCATTGGCGCTATGAAAACGCCGACAGATCAGGCATCTATGCGTCATGCGCCCGGTCTATCTGCTCATCGAAGAAGTGAACCGCGAGCTGCTTTCGCGATTGCTGATCGGTCGCGAAGCGGCGGCGCGCGGGCATCCGGTCCTGATCGGCCAGCAATGGTGGATGGCCGCGAATTTCAAGGCACTGCCGCCCGGCGTGGTCCTGTTCAAGGGGAACAACCGGATCCAGGCGCAATTCATGCGGGAGGCGAAACAGGCAGGGCACCAGGTCGCGTCGATCGATGAGGAGTCCTTTGTATCTTCCAGCGCCACTGAAATCGCCGCCCAGTACCATGCTTTGGCCGCCGACCATTGCGATCTGTTTCTGGCTCAAGGCGCGTTTCAGCGCGACGCCATCGCCAAGCGGTTTCCCGGTCGGGCAGAACGGATCGTGGTGACCGGAAACCCGCGCGCCGATTTGCTGCGCGACCCGGCTTTTCATCCAACCGATCCGCGCGTTGAACAATTTCGCGAGCAGCACGGCAATTACATCCTGATCAATACCAATTTCACCACGATCAATCCGAAGTCGGGTGACGTTTACGGCTATTTCCAAATATGTGGCCGGGTCGGTGTGCTCGACGATCCTAACGTCAAGCCGTTTGATCGGTTCATGACCTGGTGCAAATGGGAACGCGAGAACCTGCGGGCGATGATGCGGGTGATCCGAAGCTTGCTGGCGCGGGACCCTAGCCGCCGCATCGTGCTGCGCCCGCACCCCTCCGAACGCATGGAAATTTGGCGCCAACAGGCCGACAAACTGCGGGGTGTCGACATCATTGGCGATGGCGACCATCTCGCCTGGATTCGCAGCGCTGATGTGTTGCTGCATTCGGGTTGCTCGACCGGGTTGGAGGCTTATTTGCTCGGCAGCCCGGCGATTAGCCTGACGCCGGGTGACAAGTGGTGGAAAACGCCAACGATTTCCAACATCGTGAATCCCGTGGCAACCGACCCGGACCAAGCCGTCGCGCTGGTTGAGCAACACTTGGCCGGGAAATCCCTGGCCGGGCAACGCCTAGCAGAGGGTGTGAATGGTGCGGCGGCGGGACCCGTTGAAGCCCAAGATGTTCGCCACTTCCTCTTCGATGATCCGGACCATCCATCCGCGACGCTTATCGCCGACCAATTGACGCGTCTGTCACAGGCGACCCAGGACCGACCGGTGGGCTCGTCGGGTAAGCGTTTGAACGCTACGCCCACTTCAAAACGCATTGTTGGCAAGGCCTTCATACCGTTGGAGGAAGTCCGCCGCCGTCTCGCGCATGTCGAAGCGACGACCGGGCGGGCGGGCTCGCTGGAAGTATCGGAGGTCGCACCGGCGGTGTTCCAGATTGGCGATGCCTCGGGCGCTTTCGCGGCGGTCTTGTCGTGACCGGCGCTGTCCAGAACAAGCGGCTGCGGCGCGCGATATCTCTCAAGCAAGCCGGCGATCTCGAAGCGGCGGAACAGCAATTCAACGAAATAGTGAGGGTGAGTCCAGACTGGGGCGAGGCATGGCTCCAGTTCGGTATGTTGCTGTTTGCTGCTTCGAAAAGTCGAGAAACTCTCCGTGCCTTCCGGCGCGCGACCGGCGATCCGGATGTCGCGCCGGCAGCGTTTACCGCTCTGTCTCGATTGATCACCGCAGGGTCGACCGACACAAAGCGCCGACGGCTTTTGTGTCAAGCCTTGGTGCTTCATCCCGGTCATATCTCGGCGCTGGAAGACCTCGTCGCAGAACAGTGGGGAGAAGTGAAATCGCTCGGTTGGTTCATTGCCGCTCTACCTCAGTCATTAGAGGATGAGCCTCTTTTTCAGGAGTTGATTGCACGGGGGCGGATGGATCGCGCGAGGGCTTTGGTTCGGATGGTATTGGTGGTCAGGCCCGTCGCGGCGGATATGCTGGTCCAAGTCGCTAATGATACCTTCGTGCTGGAGGATTTTGAGACCAGTGCGGCGATGACGTCCCGATTGGCTGTGCTGTGTCCATCTGATATCGGTTTGCAACTGCGCGCCGTTGACGCACTGTTTCAAATCGAAGATCTGGATCGGAGCGAGCATTATGCGCGGCGCGCTTTGGAGATCAATTCGGCAAGACCGGAGGTGTGGTTCCGGCTTGGTCGGGTGCTTCGCGCCGGTCAGCGGTTCGACGAAGCCCATGCGGCGCTGGCCAAGGCTGGCAGTCTCGATCCGCTGTTCGCGATACGGGCTCAAATCGTAGAGCAAGGCATAAGCCCGGCGGATTTCACCGACGGTGAGGATTGACCCTGAACCGTCAGTGACAGGGATAAACATTGTCTAGCGGAGAGAACCGATATGTCCAATGCGGCGCAATATGACACCCTGATCAAGGGTGGCTACGTGATCGACGGCACCGGCGCTAGCCGTGTTCGGGCTGATGTCGCCATTGATGATGACCGGATCGTTGCGGTGGGCGATCTCGATCAGGCTTCGGCCGGTCGGGTGATCGATGCGTCGAACAGGATCGTCGCACCGGGCTTCATCGATGTTCACACCCACGACGATCGGGCGCTGCTCGCCAATCCATCGATGGATATGAAGGTCAGTCAGGGGGTGACGACTGTCGTGGTCGGTAATTGCGGGATCAGCCTGGCGCCGCTGGTCGCCGAAGCGCCGCCGCCGCCGCTTGATTTGATCGGCGCCGAGGGCGCCTACCGTTACCAGACCTTCGATGCCTTCCTGTGCGAGGTGGAAGCAGCGCCGGCGGCGGTAAACGCCGGGTTTCTGGTTGGCCATTCGACCCTCAGGGTTGCGACCATGGATTCCCTGGACCGGGCCGCGAGCGCCCGTGAGACCAAGGCGATGCGGGCGCTGCTCGAGGAAGGTCTTGGCGCCGGCGCCATCGGGTTCTCGACCGGCCTGTTCTACAAGCCATCAATCATGGCGCCGACCGAAGAGGTGGTCGCCATCGCCGCGGCCCTGGAAGCTCATGGCGCGCGCTATGTAACGCATATGCGTGATGAGGGGGATCATGTGATCCGCTCGCTCGACGAGACTTTCCGGATCGGTCGTGAGGCTCGCTCGCCGGTCGTGGTCTCGCATCACAAAGTCCAGGGCAAGCAGAATGTCGGCCGCTCGAAAGAGACCTTGGCGCATTTTGACAAACATATCGGCGGCCATGACCATCACGGTATCGCCTTTGATGTATATCCCTATATGGCTTCTTCGACGGTTTTGAAGGCGGATTCGATCCGGGTTTCCAAGCGGGTGCTGGTGACCTGGTCGAAGGCGCGACCGGATCTCGCCGGGCGCGAATTGTCGGAAATCGCCGAAGAACTGGGCTGCGACATTTACGAGGCGGCGGAGAAACTGCAACCCGCCGGCGCGGTCTATTTCGCCATGGACGAGGAGGATGTACAGCGCATCCTCTCGCACCCGAACGCCATGTTCGGCTCGGACGGATTACCGCATGACGAACATCCGCATCCCAGGCTCTGGGGAACCTTCCCCCGCATCCTTGGTCACTATTGTCGGGAGTTGAAATTGTTCTCGCTGGAAGAGGCGGTGCGACGGATGACCGGGTATTCCGCCGAAACCTTCGGTCTGGTCGATCGCGGCGTGATCCGCCCCGGCGCTTTCGCCGACATCACCCTGTTCGATGAGGACAAGGTGCTCGATCGGGCGACTTTTGATCAACCCAAGACACCGTCGGCTGGCATTGACTTGGTGATGGTGAACGGTCGGGCGATATGGCAAGCCGGGGCGTCAACCGGGGCCCGGCCAGGTCGGGCGCTGCGGCACGGAGGATAGCCACCGGTATAGAGCGCCCGGCGGGAAATTGCCGGGTCTTTCGCGATCTTTATTCCGCGGCGGCTATTGGTGCGCCGGCATCGTCGTCGATTAGCGAGTCACCGGGTTTGACGATGGAGAACGCCACCGGGACCATGTCGATCGCCAAGCCGCCGCCCTTTTGGCGGACTTGGGTGTAGGCGGTGGTGTCCAGGGCGCCGGTTTCGGGAAAGTCCTCGCGGAAATGCGCGCCCCGGGAATCCTCACGGGCGAGCGATGCATGGGTGATCACCTTGCTGACGGCGATCAGGCTCTCCAGGTTCATCCAGTCATGCCAGGTGAGGTTGAAGGCGCGGTCGCCATCGGCGAGCCCGGTGGCCAGCAGTTCCTGCTCCAGATCATCCAGCGCTCCAAGGCCGCGATGCAGACCCGCCTCGGTACGCAGGATGCCGACATCATCCCACATCATCTGCGACAGCCGGTCGCGTAGGTTCGAGAGGTCTCCGGCGGGCTTGGTGAAGGGTCGCTCGGCCCGGTCGACGGCTTCGGCGATGACAGTTTCGTCCGGGTCGCGACAGGCGCCGGCCTTGGACACCGCCGCCGCCATCGCGTCGCCGGCGATGCCGCCATAGACCGTTGAATTGGCGACGCCGTTGCCGCCGAGCCGATTGGCCCCATGCACGCCGCCGCAATCTTCTCCCGCCGCATAAAGCCCGGGAAGCGCGGTTGATCCGTCGATCTCGAACTCTACCCCGCCCATCATGTAGTGCGCCGTCGGCACCACTTCGACCAGGCCGCCGGCAAGATCAAAGCCGCAATCGGCGCAACGCTCGACCATGCCCTTGAAGCGCTTGGCGACGCTGTCCGGCCCAAGATGGCTCATTTGGATATGCACCCCGCCATTGGTCGTGGTGTTGCCGGCGCGCATTTCGGCGTAGATGGCGCGGCTGACGATATCGCGCGTGGCCCGCTCGCCGGCCGGGTCATAGGCGGTCATGAACCGCTCTGCGGCGCCGTTCAGAAGATACCCGCCGGCGCCGCGCAGGCCTTCTTCAAGCACCGTGCCGGTCATCCTGGTGTCGGTTCCGGCAAGCAGCCCCGTGGGGTGGAACTGCACCATCTCCATGTCCCGCATCGCCAGGCCGAGCCGCATCGCCATGGCCATGCCGTCACAGGATTTATCCCCCGAGGGCGTATGATAGAGATACATGGTCGGCCCGCCGCCGGTGGCCAACAGCACCGCTTTCGCCTGAACGAAATGGTAACTCCCGGTGCGAATGTCGATCAGCAGCACCCCGGCGATGCCCGAGCCGTCGGCGGCCGGAACCAGCGAGGTGGCTTATCCCTTTTATGCCGGTGACGCGATATGTTGATGGCTGACGAAAATTGGAAAGCGAT
>JAQBUJ010000014.1 GCA_027623845.1 Pseudomonadota bacterium | reverse complement strand
GATCGCCCGGCAATTGGCTTTGTTGGTTAAACTGAAATCAGTGACCGCCGAGGCGGCGGAACCCAACACAATCAGCTTGCCGCCGCCGCGTCGCTGGAGCCTGCTCAAGGTGGCGGCGTGCTTGGCGGCTTTGCTGGTTTCCGCGGTTGTCGGGTGGGGTCATTTCGCCGGCGGCCTGGGCGGCAAGGACGACGCGACGTTCGCCAGGGCGGCGCATGCCTCGTGGGCCGAAAAGACGAATGGTTCAATGCCGCCGGTCCATCAAGTCTTGGCGCTCGCGCCCGAGGCGCTGGCCAAGGCCTATTTTCCTGACTTGTCGTCGGCGAAGCTGCGACTGACCCATCTCGAGATGTGGCGGGATTCCGGCGATCCGCTGCTTGTGGCGGGATTTCTGGGCACCCGTGGGTGCCGGGTTACCTTGATGGTGCAAGTCCATGTCGGCGAACCAGCTGGCGAAGCCCCAGACGCTCTCGATCTTGGGGCTTTGGGGCGTCTGCTGCTGGCGCGCTGGGTCGTCGGTGGGTTGTCCTATGCGCTCATGGCCGAAGGCATGGATCAAACGCGGTTTCAATTGATCGCCAAGGGGGTGCACACCGGCAGTCTGCGGCACGCGCCGATTGACAAGGATGCGCGCATGGCGATCGCCCGCTCACGCGCGACGAGCCCGCCCTGTGCCCTAAGCTGATTTTCGAATTTTTTATGGAATAAAACCACCGCTGCGAACGTTTCCTCTTCTCAACGGAGCGAGCCGTCATTCGGTGATGGCGCTGCTGCGGAAAAAACGACGGTGCGTGCACCGATTGGGGAGGAAGCGAAGATGGAGAATCAAGACCAACACGCCAAGGTTCCGGCAGATCTCATGCAGCGGTATGAGGATAATCCGGAACAGGCGGATCTGGAAATTTTCGGCCGTAAGACCGGCGGCAACCGGCGCGGTTTCCTGAAGGGCGCGGGACTTGCGACCATGGGCGCCTTGATCGGCACCGCTATTCCGTTTCACCGCAACATGCCGTCCGGCTTCATACCGGAAGCTTTGGCGCAGTCGGCCATGGAGATCGATGGTAAGGACGGGTTGTCGGTTCTGAATGATCGTCCGGTGAACGCCGAGACGCCGCCACACCTGCTGAACGACGACGTGACGCCGACGTCGCGCCATTTTGTTCGAAATAATGGCATTCCTCCGGAAAACACATCCGCCGACGGTTGGTCCTTGACGATCGACGGGTTGGTCGGCAAGCCAATGGAACTGTCGATCGCCGACTTGAAGTCCAAGTTCGAAGTCGTGACGGAACGTCTGGTCATCGAGTGTGGCGGCAATGGCCGCGCGGCCTTCGATCCACCGGCCAAAGGCAACCAGTGGACGCTTGGCGCGGTCGCTTGCTCCGAATGGACCGGCGTGCGTCTACGCGATGTTCTGCAAGCCGCAGGCGTTAAGGACAATGTGGTCTACACCGCCCATGTCGGCGCTGACAGCCACCTGTCCGGCAAGGAGGGCAAGCTGGCGATCTCGCGCGGCGTTCCAATCGACAAGGCGATGAACCCGCACAACCTGATTGCCTTCGGGATGAATGGCGCCGACCTGCATCCGATGAACGGTGCGCCGCTGCGCCTCGTTGTCCCCGGTTGGCCGGGCTCTTGCTCGCAGAAATGGTTGAAACGGGTCTGGTTGCGCGATCAGGTTCACGATGGCCCGAAGATGACCGGCAAGGCCTACCGGGTGCCGGGCTATCCGGTCGAGGCGGGGCAGAAGGTTCCAAAGAGTGATTTCGAAATCATTCAGGCAATGCCGGTCAAGTCGCTGATCACCACGCCGGAAACCCGAACCAAGATCACCGGCCGAAGCCTGAAGGTCGCCGGTCACGCCTGGGCCGGCGACGACGCCGTCGCGCGGGTTGATCTCTCGATCGATTTCGGGGCCACCTGGATCCAGACCGACCTCGCCTCGCCAGCGAACCCTTACGCCTGGCAGCGCTTCGGCGCCGAGGTCAGCTTCCCGATGGCCGGCTATTACGAAGTCTGGGCTCGGGCGACGGATACGCAAGGCCGCGCGCAGCCATTTGGCATCGCGTGGAATCCAAAAGGCTATCTCAATAATTCCATGCACCGGGTCTCCGTCTACGTCTCGTGAATGGACCATCAATGAGAATTGCCGCTTTTGTCCTCGCCGGCGCGGTCATGGCCGCGTCGGCGGGGCCTCTTGTCGCCGAGGAGGAGTTTGGCGGCATGCCGGCTGCTCCGGGCGTCGAAGAAACCTTCTATACATGCTCGACCTGCCATTCGATCCGACTGGTTACCCAACAGGGCCTCAGTCGGGAAAGTTGGGAAGAAACCCTCGAATGGATGGTGGCGGAACAAGAGATGGAGCCGCTTGAGCCCGCTGATCACAATTCAGTCATCGGCTATCTCAGCACCTATTACGGGATCGATCGCCGCGCTAAAGCAATCGCCAGCGAAAAAAATTAACGTAAACCCAATAACCGGGAACGTCGGAGGCTAAGCCTGCAAATTCAGATGGTCGGCATCCAACGAAAAAATCCCCACAACTTTTAGGAAGTCAGACAATGCTCTTTAAAATGATGCGCCGGGCGGGGGCGGTAACGATCGCGGCTGCCTTGTTGTTAATTTCCCTGAGCGCCCCGACCGTCGCGGCGGAGGGTTTAATCATTAAGGATAGTGATTTTGGCGCCACCAAGACCTTGGACCGACTCGGTATTGCGTTGGAACGCAAGGGAATCAAGATTTTTAAGCGGATCAATCACGCCAAGGGCGCGGCCAGCGTCGGTGCGTCGTTGCCGCCGACAGAGGTGTTGATATTCGGAACGCCGAAGATTGGCACGCCGCTCATGCAGTCCAATCCGATGATTGGTCTCGACCTGCCCCTTAAGGCGCTGGCTTGGGAAACCGCTGACGGAAAATCGAAGCTGGCCTATTCCGATCCAGCGTGGCTTGCCGCGCGTTATGGCATCTCCGACCGTGCCAAGGTGTTCAAGGGGATGGCCGCTGCTCTGGACAAATTCACTTCGATGGCGACGAAGCGTGGTGGCCTGCCGATCCAGTAGAGCGCCGGGCTCGAAGGCTGGCCACG
This sequence comes from Pseudomonadota bacterium, assembly GCA_027623845.1. Classification (GTDB taxonomy): domain Bacteria; phylum Pseudomonadota; class Alphaproteobacteria; order Thalassobaculales; family Thalassobaculaceae; genus JADHLJ01. Next base: position 11,966 of record JAQBUJ010000014.1, on the reverse strand, counting down.
GGTCATGATAGTGTTGCGGCTCCCGTGGTCAGTATGGAAGTGACGTGATGCAAAATATCGTTGGGACATGGCGTTTGGTCCGGGCAACCTCGACCGCCGCGGATGGCGCAGCATTGCCGGCGCCCTATGGCGGCGAGAAGGGGATGGGCCGGGTGACGCTAAACGGCGATGGCCGGATGATGGCGGTGTTGTGTGACGGCAGGCCAACACTGCCGGATGGCGCGCGGCGGGAATATACCTCCTACTGCGGCAACTTCACCTTCGACGGCAAACAATTGATCACCCGCGTTGATGCGGCCTCGGACGCCGACCGACTGGGCACGGACCAAGTGCGCGACGTTAGTTTTGAAGGGCCGTTGATGGTTCTGCGCCCACCGACCAAGGCTTATGGCGAGGTGGTTCAGCAGCGGGTTCTGTATTGGGAAAAAGTCGCGGAGGTCTGATCGCGCCGACCGATTCTAGGCCGCTATCCGATTCTAGGCTGCGATCCGATTCTAGGCCGCGATCGGTTTCTCTGTCGCCGGCGCGTCCATGAACACGCAGTTGATCCATTCAATCCCGGCATGCAGGCAAGCGGCGAACCGATGATTGCCGTCGACGATGCTTCGGTCGCGAATGGTGATCGTCGTGCGCTCGAGCTCAGCGTGGCGAATCAGCCAGGCGACGCGGGCCGCATGTTGTTCGGCGGTCATCCGTAAATTCGGGTCGCGAGCATCGTCCGGCGCCATGAGACGGCCGGATTCAAGCGCCGCATCGATATCGGCGCTGGTGATCCGTCGATCACTGCTTTCCCAAAAGGGATAATACTGAATCCCGCACTCCAGCGCGAGATCGAGGATGTCGCGTTGGCTGACGCGAATCGCCATGGCCTGCTCCGTCCCGGCGCCAGCTCCCGATCCGGTCGCACGGGACCTGTCACCAAGGGATTAAGCATTGGTTATATTGCGTTTTTGGATGTTGGCCGGCGGCGCCAAAGCCCCTCCAGCCGCGCGCTTTTCGGCTGAATCGGCGGTTTCGGCAAACGCTGAATTTCGCTACCGGCCATGCAGAAATTGCATGGCTGACGGCCTAGTTGTCGGCGCGATTTTTGCAGGTCGAATTTGGCGCAAAAAGCGACTGAGCGGCATCGCCTTAACGCGGAGTTTATCGACTATCGACGATTGATTATGGGCGCCGAAATCAACCGGCGGGCGGGGGCTGTTGACCGGTTGCGGCGTCGAAATCCGTCATCGCGCATAGGGCTGAAACCCTGACCAGCAAGGCTTGTGCATTCCGGCTGGTCGGGTCTGTTCGCAGGGCGCTGCTGTGGTCGGGTTGAGACAAGGAGGATTGTTTCCCAGACCCATGGCGTTATGGTCGCATGACAACTTGTTTGCTGGAGCCTGGAAATGTCCTCTTCTCCGCGTGATTTTATTGGTTACGGTGCCAATCCTCCCGATCCGAAATGGCCTGGCGGCGCGCGTTTGGCGCTAAACTTCGCCATCAATTACGAGGAAGGGTCGGAATATAACGTGCATGACGGGGACGGCTTTTCCGAGGCCAGTCTGACCGACTCGCCAACCTCCTCGGTCCCGCGCGGTGATCGCGATCTGGGGGCTGAGACGATGTTCGAATACGGCTCCCGGGTTGGTTTCTGGCGCTTGCTTCGACTGTTCCGCGAGCGCGAGCTGCCGGTGACCATCTTTGCCTGTGCGTTGGCGCTGGAGCGTAATCCCGAAGCGGCGAAGGCGATCCGCGACGCCGGCCTCGACATCTGTTGCCATGGCTGGCGCTGGGTCGAGCATTACAAGCTCGCCGAAGAGGAAGAGCGCGAGCACATCCGCAAGGCGGTCGCCTCGTTGACCGAAACCCTCGGGTCCCGACCGCTCGGCTGGTATTGCCGGAGCGCGCCCAGCGTCAACACCCGCCGGCTTTTAGTGGAGGAGGGTGGGTTTCTCTACGACTCCGACGCTTATAATGACGAGCTGCCCTATTGGGATACGGTCGAGGGAAAGCCCCATCTGGTGGTGCCGTATTCGCTTACCACGAATGATTCAAAGTTTGGCCGGGGGTGGTTCAGTACCGCCGACGACTTTTTTCAGTTCAACAAGGACGCTTTCGACATGCTTTACGCGGAAGGCGCCGAGCATCCCAAGATGATGTCGGTTGGCTTGCACATGCGTTTGATCGGGCATCCGGCCCGGGCCATGGGGCTCAAGCGGTTTCTCGATCATGTGCGGCAGTTCGACGACGTGTGGATCTGCAACCGCACGGATATCGCACGGCATTGGATGAAGGTTCACCCGTACGATTGAGGCGCCTGGGCGGCTCAATCTTCCGTTCGGACACGGCTCGCGAGATCGATGATTTCCGCCTCGTCGGGGGCGTCTTCGCTTGGCAGACGGTAATCGCCATCAAGCCAGCGCCCGAGATCGATTGTCTTGCAACGACCGGAGCAGAACGGTCTGTGCGCCTGATCCACCGGCTTGCCGCAAATCGCGCAACCGCCCCCGTTTCCGCCCCCGAGCTTACTCATCGTCTCCGCCCCCGGGCTTATTCATTGATCCGGCTCCAGCGTCAGTCGCGCCCCAAGGCGGCGCCCAACTTCATCAAAGGCCGGCCGCAAGGGTCCCAGCAGCGCCAACCCCACTGCATTTGAGCATTTTAACCGAGGATGGGCGATGCCGGAAGAACCGCGCAGCACATGCCGCAACGCCTCAAGCGCCAGGGTATTCACATTCGGTTGGAGAGCGGGATCGTCCTCCAACAGGGTCTCGCGCAACGAGGGGCCGCGTCTGGGGCGCGTGATTTCCAGTAACCCGGCACGGGTCCAGCCATGAATGGTTAATGGTTCGGCCTCACCAGTGAAGGCTTGCTTGAGTTCGGCGCTCAATTTTTCCCGCGCCGCGGCGATTCTTGTGCGGGGAAAGTCAATCAGGATGAGGCCGGCCAGTCGCCGCAGTCGGATTTGTCTGGCGATCGCCTGGGCGGATTCGCTGGCCAAGGTGATCGGGTTTTCCGTGGCGCCTTGGGAACGGGCGACATCGATATCGATGGCGGTTAACGCTTCGCCCTCGTCGAACACCAAGGCCGCGCCGCTATCGAGGGTGACGCGCCTTTGCGTCGCTTGGGCGATCGTCGCTTCGATGTCGTGTTCCAGGAACAATGCGCCGTCACGGCCTTCGCGGACCGTTGCGTCCGGCGCCGCCCGACGGGCCTGCTCAACGGGGCCTGGCGCGGCCTGCAGGATTTGCGGAGCAGGGTTCGCCGATGGGGCTTGGATCAGCGCTTGCATCCGTTGCCAGCGATCCAGCAGAGCGTGCGCGTCGGCCAGCAGCGCGGGGATCTCGCATCCCTTGGCTTGCGGTCCGACGATTGCTCCGAGTGTCTCGGGCAGAACCTCTCCAAGGGCCGCCCGCAACCGGCTCCGTTCCCCCTTAGCGGTGATTCGCCGGGAGATCGCGTGGTCGGGCCGGTGTGGGGTCATGGTGATCAGTTCACCCTGCAGGGACAAATCGGTTGTAACCCGCGCCGCCTTGCCGCGATGTGCTTCGCTGGTGATTTCCACCAACACTGATTTGCCCTCGTTGGGGATCGGTCCGGAGAATCCGTCGAGGTAACCATCGTCGCCTGCAAGATCGAGGAAGACCGCGCCGAGTTCCCGTCGCACGGCGGTGACGCGGGCCAGTACAATCGACCCGATGCGCCAGGGCCGGTGCGCCCGTTCAATGAGGATTTCGTCAACCCGGCCGCCTGATAGAAGCGCCACCCGGAGTTCTCCGGGCGATCGATCGACCAGGATCTGCCGATCAGCCATCGTCTGAGGTCAGGGCTTGGCGGAACCCGAACCCATCGAGCATCGCATAGGTCTCGGCAAGCGGCAGACCGACCACATTTGTATAAGAGCCGTTCAGCGCCCGAACATAGGCCCCGGCCCATCCCTGAATGGCATAGCCGCCGGCCTTGCCGCGCCATTCGCCAGAGCCGAGATAGATATCGATCTCGCCGTGGCTCAAGCGCTTGAAGGTCACTGCCGTTGTCACCACCCGCTCAACCTTGCGACCGTCGGGATGGCGCAACATGACCGCGCCGAGAACCTGGTGCCGGCGCCCGGACAGCAATTCCAGGCAGGTTCTTGCTTCGGCCTCGGTTTCGGTTTTCGGTAAAATACGCCGGCCGCAAGCAACCACGGTATCGGCGGCGAGAATGAAACTGTTGCCCGCCGGATCCCGGATCGCGGCGGCCTTGCCGGCGGCCATGCGCGCGGCATAGAGGCGCGGCAGTTCTCGGGCGCGGGGCGTTTCGTCGATGTCGGCGGGTTCGATGCGATCGGCGACCAGGCCAATCTGCGCCAGGAGGTCGCGCCGTCTGGGCGACGCCGAGGCGAGCACCAGCGACGTTTCGTTCGGTGCCAGCAGGATCGCGCGGCGATCCATCATTTCGGTCCGGTCGATTGTTACTTGAAACGGAAGGTAATGCGGCCCTTCGTGAGGTCGTAGGGCGTCATCTCGACATTGACCCTATCTCCTGCAAGCACGCGGATACGGTTCTTGCGCATCTTTCCACTGGTGTGGGCAAGAACTTCATGTTCGTTATCGAGCTTCACGCGAAACATCGCGTTGGGCAGCAGTTCGGAAATCGTGCCCGAGACCTCTAGTACGTCTTCTTTCGCCATAACCCCGCCAGTGTTTTTTTAACGGGGGCAAAAGTGGGGGCGTTACGGCCTTAGGTCAAGGCGTTTCTCTCGACCGCCGGTCGGTCGCCGGGACGAGACAGGCTCAGATACTGAGATCGAGCAGATTGTAGTCATGCATGCCGGTTTTCGCCGCCGCGTCCCACTGAGGGTGTTCTCCGGTTATGGCAAAGGGCTGATAGACGAAAGGTTCCTCGTTCACGAAGCGCTGCCGTCTGGCGTCGATGGCGTAGCCGATAACCCGTGATCGCTCGCGGATACGCGCCTCATCATAGATCGCCGGCGCGCTGTGCAAGCCGCCGCCATGCACCCCGAGCACCGATGAGCGGCGGTGAAAGCCGTAATTCACCGTGACGCGCCAGTCGGCGCTGGTATTGGCGAAGGAGCCGTGCAGTACCTGACGATTGGTGATCGCGATGTCACCGGGGGCGCAAATCATCGGCACCGCCGCGGGCAACCGCTCACTGCCGGCGTCGGCGACCATTGCCTTGATGTCGACCCGGCCGAGCTTGTGGGTGCCGGGCACCACCCAGACGCCATTGGCCGGGGTACAGCCATAGAGTTGCGCCATGACATTGAAGCCGTGCACCCCCTGGTCCCAGTCTGGGCTGTCCCAATGGGTGGTGCCGTCCTGATGCCAGGCGACGGAAGCGCCGCGTCCGGGCTCCTTGATGAAAAGCGCTTCGGTGAACGGCACGAAATCGTCACCGTTGATCGCCTCGGCCACCTTGAGCAGATCCGGCTGGCCATAGGCTCGCAGGCAGGCCTCGGAAAACTGCAACGAACCGAGAATCAGATAAACCACCTCGCTTGGCGCATCGGACGAAGGTGTCGGCTCGGTCATTTTCACCGGGTGACGGCCATTGGCCAGATCGGTGCCGCCGAATGGGTCGCCCAACGGCTTCGACCAGAACAATGTCGGCGCGGTGCAATCCCTGGTCAGCGCCGGTCGGCCCTTGGCGTCGAGCGATGAGTCACGGTCGGTCGGCAGGCGGTCCAGAATGTGCAGCAGATCCGCCTCGATCTCTCCCAGTTCCTCGGCCCCGAGCACGCCCTCGAAGACATAGAAGCCACACCGCCAATAGGCGTCGAGGATATCCGGGTGGAGTTTACCGTCGCCGTCGTAGCGCACCGGCCCGCGATTGCCCAGGGCGTGGGCCCGGCGCTCGCCGTCGCGCAAATAAGCCTGCATGGCGGTCTCTTCGGCGCCGTAATCGGCGGTCTTGGCTGCGGTTTCGATGTTCATGGCATGCCCACCCCTGCAAAATGGTTGGCCGTCGGACGAAAACCGTTCGCCCGGAACCGAATACCCACTCCAGCCTAACCGACCCCGGTTGCCGCGACAATTGCTGTAGTTCAGGCGCTGGCCTCGGGCTGTGGCGGGAAGCGCGCTGCGATCCGCCTTTGCAACTCGTCCCGGACTTGGCGATACGCGGCGAGCCTCATCTCACGGGTTCCCTCGACAATGGTGGCGTCGAGGGTCGGCCAATATTCAATATCGCAAGCCATGGTCCGAGTCAGTTCAGTGGCCCGGTGATGGGCCTCCGGCGATAGTGAGATAATCAGATCGAAGAAACTATCTTCCATCTGCTCAAAACTCTTCGGTCGATGACGGGTCAGATTGACGCCAATTTCGGTTAGCACCTCAACCGCGAACGGGTCGAGCTGACCCTGACGCACGCCACAGGAATCGACATACATCGAGGTGCCCCGATGATGTTTGAGCAAGGCCTCGGCCATCGGCGAGCGAACCGCGTTCTGGAAGCAGGCGAAAAGCACGGCGCTGGGTTCTTCGATCGTCTCGATGAACGGGTGCGAGGGCAGCGCATGAGGGAGGAGCGGTTGAGTCATTGCGTCGTTCGATCAACCCCGGATATGCAGCACGCACATCAGGGTGAACAACCGCCGCGCGGTGTTGAAATCGATCTCGACCTTGTCGGCCAATCGCTCCATCAACATCTGCGATCCGTCGTTGTGCAACCCACGTCGGCCCATGTCGATGGCCTCGATCTGCGACGGAGTCAGGCGCTTGATCGCGTCGTAATAGCTCTCGCAGATCTGGAAGTAGTCGCGGACCAGGCGGCGAAACGGCGTGATCGGCAGGACGATGCGGGCGATATGGTTGTCAGCGGCGTCACGGATGTCGAAGCGGAGCCGGTTTTCCTCGATCCCGAGATGCAAGCGGAACTCGGCGCCGGATGATGCAAGCGGCGAGCCGGATCCGTCGAGCGGTAAAAACGTGTTCTCTTCGAGCAGATCGTAGATAGCGATCGTGCGTTCGTGCTCGACCTCGGGACTGCGGCGCACGACGGTCCGCTCGTCCAGCTCGACATGGATGAGCCGGCCGACCGTATTCTGGTTCGACGGTTCGGGGGCGATATCGGGTTTGGCGGTGTGGCGCGTCATCCGTCGTTTCCGTCGCTCCTGGGGCCGCGCCTAGGCCGGTTTGGCGAGGCGGGTCGCGATCGACCGAGCATGGGCGTCCAGGCCCTCGGCCTTGGCAAGGGTGACCGCCGCTGGACCAATCCGCGACAGACTCTCTGGGTCGCATCGTACCCAAGTCGTGCGCTTGAGGAAATCCATCACCGAAAGCCCCGATGAGAACCGTGCGGTACGACTGGTCGGCAGGACATGGTTGGGGCCCGCGATATAGTCGCCAATCGCTTCCGGCGTGTGCCGGCCGAGAAAGATCGCACCGGCATGGCGAACCCGCGCCGCCAGGGCATCGGGATGATCAACCGCCAGCTCCAGATGTTCCGGCGCCAGACGATCGATCAACCCCGGCGCCTCGTCCAGTGAGCCGACGACGATCACCGCCCCATGATCGCGCCAGCTGGCGCCGGCGATGTCGGCCCGGCTCAGGGTCTTCAGCGCGGTCTCCACCGCCGCCATCACCCGGCCAGCGAAACCGGCGTCGTCAGTGATCAGGATCGCCTGAGCGACCGCGTCATGCTCAGCCTGGGAAAGCAGGTCAATGGCGATCCAGTCCGGATTGTTCCTGGCGTCGGCAACCACCAGGATTTCCGAAGGGCCGGCGATCGAATCAATGCCGACCTTACCGAAGACCAGCCGCTTCGCCGCCGCCACATAGGCGTTGCCGGGGCCGACGATCTTGTCCACCGGTCGTATCGACTCGGTCCCATAAGCCAGCGCGGCGACGGCCTGGGCGCCGCCGACCCGGTGAATTTCCCGCACCCCGGCAAGCTCCGCCGCCGCAAGAACCAGGGGATTGAGAACGCCATCGGGGGTCGGGACCGTCATCACCCGGCGTTCCACCCCGGCGACACGCGCCGGGATGGCGTTCATCAAAACCGAGCTTGGATAGGCCGCCATTCCGCCGGGAACATAAAGGCCGACCGCATCGACCGGACCCCATCTCAATCCCAGGCCGACGCCGTCCTCGTCTTCATAGGCAAGGTCGCTGGGCATCTGCGCCCGGTGGAACGCCTCGATGCGTTTTGCCGCCAGCGCCAGGGCGTCGAGGGTTTCCGGATCGCACTGCTGCCGCGCCTCGGCAATCTCCTCGGCGCCGATCCGAAGGGTCGCGGGCGTCAAAGTCAATCGGTCGAATTTGGTCGTCAGCTCGATCAGCGCCGCGTCGCCGCGCTGGCGGACATCCTTGATTATCGCCGCCGCGATGTCGCCAACATCGGCTTCGCTTTCACGCTTGCCGTCGAGCAGGGCTTGAAAACCGCTCTCGAAATCCGCTGCGGCGCTATTCAGCTCAAGCGGCAAGGGCCGCCTCCCGGAACCGGTCGACCCACATGTTGACGGCGCTCGGCCGGGTTTTCAGCGCCGCACGGTTGATCGCCAGACGGGAGCTGACTTCAGCGATCTTCTCGACCTCGACCAGACCGTTGGCCTCCAGGGTTGAGCCGGTCTGCACCAGATCGACGATGCGGCGACACAGCCCGAGCCGGGGGGCCAGTTCCATCGCGCCGTTCAGTTTGATGCACTCGGCCTGGACGCCGCGCGCGGCGAAATGCCGTCGGGTGACGTTCGGGTATTTGGTGGCGATCCGCAGATGGCTCCAGCGCCGGGGGTCTTCGTTCGCCGCAAGCTCGACGGGTTCGGCGACCGACAACCGGCACCGCCCGACCTTGAGGTCCACCGGCGAATAGATTTCCGGGTGGTCGAATTCCATCAACACGTCGCTGCCGCAGATCGCCAGATGCGCGGCCCCGAAGGCGAGAAACGTCGCGGTGTCGAAACTCCGCACCCTGATGATTTCAAGGCCAGGCTCGCTGGTGGCGAACTGCAGGCGGCGGGAGGCGTCGTTGTAGAAATCCGCTTCCGGTTCAACGCCGGCGCGGGCCATCAACGGGCCGACTTCCTTGAGAATACGGCCTTTCGGGACCGCCAGAATCAGCGGTTCGTTCGCGTTCATCATTGGTCATCCGGGTGTTCTGGGCGCCAGGCCGTCGGCCAGGCTTCGCCGATATCCTCGGCATGGCAGGAGAGCCGCGGGGTCGAAAGCCGGATCGTCTTGCCGTCGGCAAAGGCGAGATCAAGGCTCCCATCGGCGAGATGCAGCGACAATAGCTCAAGCATCTGGTCCCGCTTCGCGAGGTCGATGCCGTGGGTCCGAACCGCCGTCACGTTCTCGATGCGCAGCGCACAAAGGACCCGCTCATAGCTTGGCCCCGCGGTATCTGATGACTCCGGCGTTTCCGACGCCTCCGAAGCGTCCGAAGCGTCGTCATTGGGAGCTTCCCCACCGCGGGGCTCGTCGGTTGCCCTGTCGGTTTCCGAGTCGGTTGCCCCGTCGGTTTCCGGGTCGGGCACTGCGTCGGATCGCTGCTCGGCGCTCTCCCACCGAAAGCGTTGGGTCATCAGGACGAAACGCTTGTCCGATCGTTGATAGGTGATTTCGGAGATCGGAACGATCGCGTCCTGCAGCATCGAGGAGACGATTTCGAGATCCTCAAGCGATTCGGCGCGCACCCGAAAAGCCCGATCGCGGTCCCGGACCAGACCGACAATGTCGCGCCGCCGGGCCATCAGGCGACCTGTTCCCGTGCGACCTCACCATCGGAGATCCGTTCGATCACCGCACCGCAATCGCGGAGTTTGCCGACCAGCCGCTCATAGCCCCGGTCGAGATGGTAGATCCGGCTGACCGTGGTCTCGCCTTTGGCGACCAGACCGGCGAGCACCAGACTGACCGAGGCGCGCAGATCGGTCGCCATGACCGGGGCGGCGGTCAGCTCAGCGACGCCGCGCACCAGGGCCGAGGAATCATGCACCGTGATATTGGCGCCCATCCGGCTCAACTCCGGGATATGCATGAAGCGGTTCTCGAAGATCGTCTCGGTGATCATCGAGGCGCCATCGGCGCCGGTCATATAGGCTATCATCTGGGCCTGCAGGTCGGTCGGGAATCCGGGATGAGGCTCAGTCATCACATCGACGCCGCTGGGCCGCCCGTCCGGTCCCTTGACCCGGATGCCACGCTCGGTCTCGATGATCGTCGCGCCGGTATCGGCAAGAATTTCGAACACGCCCGGCAACAGGTCGGTGCGGGCGCCGATCAATTCCAAATCGCCCCGGGTGATGCAGGCGGCGATGGCGTAGGTGCCGATTTCGATCCGGTCCGGCACCACCGAGTGGGTCGCGCCATGCAGCGATTCGCGTCCTTGGATGCGGATGGTATCGGTGCCATGGCCCTCGATCGTCGCGCCCATGGCGATCAGGCAATGCGCCAGATCGATAATTTCCGGCTCGCGGGCGGCGTTGATCAAGACGCTTTCGCCATCGGCCAGGGCGGCCGCCATCATGACGTTTTCGGTGGCCCCGACCGAGACCATTGGAAAGGCGATCTTGGCCCCGTGCAGCCGGCCGCCGCGTCCCGCCCGCGCCTCGACATAGCCGCCGGTCAGATCCACCGATGCGCCCATTTCCCGCAACCCCTTGAGATGCAGGTCGACCGGACGGTTACCGATGGCGCAGCCACCGGGCAGCGAAACCCGGGCCACCCCACAGCGCGCCAGCAATGGCCCGAGCACCAGGATCGAGGCCCGCATTTTGCGCACGATGTCATACGGCGCTTCGGTATCGGCGATTTGCGCGCTGGTCAGCGTAAGAGAGGGCTCGGCGCCGCCGGCGCGTCCGCCAACCGTTGTTCCAAGGCCCGCCAGCAAGGTCTGCATCGATTCGATGTCGGCGAGCAGCGGAATGTTGTTCAGCACCAGCCGGTCGCCGGTTAGCAGACTGGCGGCCATCAACGGCAGCGCGGCATTTTTGGCGCCGCTAATCGGAATTTTACCGGAAAGCCGATTGCCGCCGTGAATCCTGACTTCGTCCATGATCTGCCCCGGTGCCGCTGGCTGCGGCTGTTTGTACTGAAACCAACCGTCCGCCACAAGCCCGAGTCGCGGGTTTACCGTCACAATGATGCGGCGCAGCATGATCGGAAAATGCGGCTGAATTCGGGCGACCGGCCCTGCCAGCCGGAACCATGCCGTCCTTTCCGGCGCTGCATTCAACCAATCGACCGGTCAGACGTGGGTTATTCAGCCGCCGAGTCGTCCGGGCGCGGGACGTCGGAGCCGGTATCTCTGCGGTCCCGTGATTGGGATTTTCGGCGGCGAAGATTGGCGCGCAACGCCTCGGCCCGCCGTTGTTCGCGGTCGGCTTGCCTGGCCAATGCGGGTGTTTTGGGCTTGTCCGGCGGTGTTTCCGGCACGCGATTTCTCCGGCGCGGTGGTCATTGAATGCGCCATCGAGACTACGAAGCCTATGCCCGTCGGTCCAGCCGGCAAATCGGCTTGCTACATCCTCTGGCAAATCCGCTTGCGTCGGCGACAACCCTTGTGGCATGGTCCCGCCGCTTCACGACGAGGAGACAACTCCGGTCGCCGACGCAATAAGCTGCCGTAGCTCAGGGGTAGAGCACTCCCTTGGTAAGGGAGAGGCCGAGTGTTCAAATCACTCCGGCAGCACCAGTTTTCCCAAGTGAATCCAACCTGTTAGATAGATTCTACACCTTTGTGCCTCAAAGGTGTATCCCCCATTTTGTGACGGTCAGTGTGACGTGAGTGTGACAAGGGTTCGATCTCGCCGGTTCAAAACCAACCTGCGCAATACCATGACCACCCCCAGCCCATCCTTCGCCATCCCATGACCTCCTGCGACTCCCTGGGACCATCCTTCGACTATCCGGCGTGTATATCCCTCGGATATCCGTTGGACTCGTCAGCGGGGTTCTCAGGGCTTCCTGGAGGGTATCCGAGGATGCGGTGGCGGATCAGGAAGGGGACACCAGCCCTAAGGTACTAGTAGGCTCGTGTCCCCC
>JAQBUJ010000013.1 GCA_027623845.1 Pseudomonadota bacterium | reverse complement strand
GATCACAGTCTTCAGGTCCGCGCGCTCCGACGCGCTCAAAAATCCACCGCAAATCATGACCCGATAAGAATCCCTCTTCAGCGAAAATACCAGCCTTTTTCGGGTCCGCGGAGAGTCGGGGTATATTGGTATGGTCCTTGCTTAACAGCTATCGGCACGGGCCCTCTACCGGGAAATGAGCAAATGGCAGTAACGACCACCGCCGATAATCTCGATGCAGCGACTTCGGCGACCGGCACGACGTTGACCGCGGATGGCGGTTCGTTGACGGTTCAATCAGGAACACTGGTGAGCGGCAGCTTGGCGGCTATTGAGGGCCGTGGATACACCAATATCACCGTCTCATCGAATGCCGCCCATGTGGTTGATTTCAGTGGCGGCTATGCGATCACCAATAACTCGGCGATCTCGATCGTTTTCACCAGTTCGATTGGCGTCAGCGTCACCGGGGCCGGGCTTATTGAATCGCTGAACAAGATCTCGGTAACCGGCACGGCGGCGTCCGACACCCTGAGCGGCGGGCCGGATGCCGATAGCCTGTTCGGCGGTGAGGGCAATGACAGCTTGTTCGGCGGTACGGCGATTGGCACCGACAGTTTGGACGGCGGCGGCGGCAACGATGTGATCTACGGCAATCAAGGCGCCGACACGGTTGCCGGTGGATCGGGGGTCGACACGCTATTCGGCGGCCAAGGCCTCGATCTCCTTTCCGGTGGTGATGACAATGATTTGGTCTATGGCGGCGCTGGCAATGACACGGTTTATGGCGGCAACGGCGCGGATTTCCTCTATGGCGGCACTCAAAACGACTCGCTCCATGGCGATGGCGGGGAAGATTTGATCTATGGTAACGCCGGCGCCGACACGCTGAGTGGCGGGGCCGGGAACGATACCCTTTATGGCGGCACCGACAACGATTCTCTGGCGGGGGGGGACGGTCTGGGCGTTTTGTATGGAAATCTCGGCGCTGATACCCTGGTGGGCGGGGGCGACAGCGACTCATTGTTCGGCGGCAATGGCGATGACGTGTTTTCCGGATTGACCGGCCTTGACCTCATCTACGGCAACCAGGGCGCCGACTCGATTGCTTCCGGTGATGGCAATGACCTAGCATATGGCGGTGCGGGAAACGACACGCTTGCCGGTGACGCCGGCAATGACGTGCTTTTCGGCAATGCCGGCGCTGATTCGGTTACCGGTGGCGACGGCGGCGATTCGATTTTCGGCGGGGCCGGCGATGACGGCCTCTTTGGCAGTAACGGCGCCGACCTCATCTATGGCAACGCCGGAACCGACGCGTTATCCGGCGGGGCCGGCGCCGATCCCCTGTTCGGCGGAGCCGGTGATGATCAAATCGCCGGAGGAGCGGGCAATGATACGATATGGGGCAATCTTGGAAATGACACCCTTTTGGGGGGCAGCAACGCCGACCGATTTAATCTGACCGGCAGTTTCGGCGATGACACCATCACCGATTTCAATTTGAGCGAAGGCGATACCATCGCTATCGACAGCGGGGTCACCCTGGCCTATGCGGACAATTCCACCAGCACCCGGGTGGATTTCAGCACTGGTGACTCCGTCGTATTGATCCATAACGGTTTCACATTCGCCGATGTCAGCAGCGGTTCTTTTTTCGGCATCCTATGATTTCCAGATGCCGTTCTCGATCACTTGCCAAGAATTCGACACGATTTCGTCGCATCAACGCGCTATTCTCCGGTGATCTTGCGGTCTTACTCCGGCTCTTGATGGCGTGAATGGAGGTTACCGTGTCGAAATCGATTCCCCTGGCGGGTTTGGCTTTAGCAGCCATGCTGGCTGCTTGCAGCACCCCGGACATTGAGGCGGTCCGTCTCGTCGAAACCAATGTTTCCCCCTTCGCCAAAGCGCTGTCCCGAGAATACCGCGAGCTGGCGGTGTTCGAGGCCGACCAGATGTATGATTTCATCGACGCTGGAAAATACGCGCGGCGTGGCTTGGCGGCGGCTCGGGGAAATCCGGTGGAGCCTTTCGTGCTTTCCGACTGGAATTTACCCGACGACAAGATGCCCGAACTGACTGAGGCCAGAGCCCGGCTCGTGGCCGCCTTGGAGCGTGATGGGCGCAGCAGAGCCCCGGACGCCGCCGCCGATGCCCAAGGAAAATTCGATTGCTGGGTCGAGCAGCAAGAGGAAAATCATCAATTCGACCATATCGCAGCCTGCCGCAAAGCCTTCCGAGCGGCGCTGTCGGTCCTTGAGGGGGCCACCAAACAGAACGCGGTCGCCGTCCCGGTTGCGCCGCCGCCTAAACCAGTTGCCGACCAGACCGGCAAAGTCCTAACCGTTGCCGTGAAGAAGCCCGACCCGGCCCCGATGATTCGTGACTATGTCGTCTTCTTCGCCTTTGATTCGGCCAGGCTGGACGCGGCGGGAAAGCGGATCATCGCCGACGCGGTTGCGGCTTGGAGAGCTGCGCCAACCGCTGTTCATCTTGCCGGGCATGCCGACCGAGCCGGGGCCCGCCGCTATAATCGCAAGCTATCGATGCGTCGAGCCGCGACCGTTGGCGAAGCGTTGCATCGTGGTGGAATTCCGCGACATTTGATCAAAAGTGTGGGGTATGGCGAGGATCGGATGGCGGTTGTAACGGCGGACGAGGTGCGTAAGGCGGAAAACCGGCGGGTTGAAATCACCATAAAGTGATCGGGTAGGCAAACGCTGGCGAGATGGTTATGCAACTCACCGCTTGGTGCGGTTTGCTGTGGACATCCCCCGCCCGCACCTTACATAACAGGCCCCTGACCAGCTATCGCTAGCCCGTTCCTGGATTGGGCGGGGAGGAGAGGCCGTGTATTACCAGACGACCAATGCTATCAAGGTTACCGTCAAACCGGTCTATCTTGAGGACCAGTCTTCGCCTTCGGAGGCGCACTACGTCTGGGCGTATCAAGTGACAATAGAAAATCTTGGGGGCACAAAGGTGCAATTGCGCAGCCGCACTTGGTCGATCACCGATGCGACCGGACATACCCAGGAAGTTCGAGGCCCCGGGGTTGTCGGCGAGCAACCGGTGCTGCATCCTGGAGAAAGTTTCGAGTATACCAGCGGCACGCCGTTGAAAACCCCGTCGGGGCTGATGGTTGGGTCTTATGAGATGGAGGGTGAGGATGGCGACCTGTTCGATGTCCCGGTCCCGGCATTCTCGTTGGATAGCCCGCATGAATCCGTGCGCTTGAACTGAACCGACAAAGATTTACTATCCGGGTGGTGCGCTGCGGCGTGTTGAGCCCGTCGATTGGCCACTGGGCCGAGGATTTGCCTAAGTCCAACCGGACTGCAATGATGAAATAGCGTTCGCTACGCGAAGAGGAATACATCATGGCGCCAGATGATCACGGTCCCGCCGATAGCACGATGCCGGTACATGCAGGCGCGCTGACCCCGGCTCGGCCTTCGCGCGACGACGCCGAAGCGGCGGTTAGGACCTTGATTCAATGGATTGGCGACGATCCGGATCGCGAAGGACTGATCGACACGCCGAAACGTGTGGCCAAGGCCTATGAGGAGCTGTTCCGCGGCTACCGAGAGGACCCGACCGCGATCCTTGAGCGCACGTTCGAGGAGACCGAGCAATATGAGGAAATGGTGCTGTTGCGGAACATTCGCCTGGAATCGTTTTGCGAACACCACATCCTGCCGATCATCGGCAAGGTTCATATCGCCTATGTTCCCGACGGACGGGTGGTTGGCGTGAGTAAGCTTGCCCGGGTCCTTGAAATTTACGCCAAGCGGATGCAGATCCAAGAAAAGCTGACGGCCCAGGTCGCCAACACGATCAACAATGTTCTGCGGCCCAAAGGCGTGGCGGTGGTTGTCGAGGCCGCGCATGAGTGCATGACCACACGAGGCGTGCACAAACCCGGCGTGACCATGGTCACAAAGACCATGCTTGGTTGTTTCAAGGATGACCGCGAGATGCGGCACGAATTTTTGAGCTTCGTCGGCAATCCGGGCTAGGAACCAGACCCATCTTTCGGGAATCGATTTTGACGGCCCAGAACGCCGGTAGGTGGACTTGGCGGTTATTTTCACCAATGATCACGCATTCCTGAACGGCACGGATCGGAGACGTCTTGGTCGCGTTCGGCCCTGTCCTGTTCATCATCGGCCTGTTGATGTCGCTGTTGGCCGTCGCCATGGGGCTGCCAGCGATAGCCGATTTGGCGACCGGCAGTTCAGACTGGCAGGTTTTCGCCGGTTCGGCGGCGGTGTCATTATTCGTCGGCGTTAGCTTGATGCTGACGACACGCACCGGGATGCATACCCATCTCAATTTGCGCCAGGCATTTCTACTGACCACCATGAGTTGGGTCGCCGTGGCGGCAGTGGGCGCCTTGCCCTTCGCCTTCTCGGAGCTGGATCTCAGCGTCGCCGACGCTTTTTTTGAATCGATGTCGGGAATCACCACAACCGGGTCGACGGTGATCGCCGGTCTGGACTCCGCGCCGCCGGGGATCTTGCTGTGGCGCGCGTTGCTGCAATGGCTGGGCGGTGTCGGTATTATCGTAATGGCGCTGGCGATGCTGCCGATGTTGAGTGTCGGTGGGATGCAGTTGTTTCAGACCGAGGCGTTCGATACGCCCGACAAAGTGCTACCCCGCGCCGCGCAGTTGGCCGGCGGCATTTTTGCGATTTATCTGCTGCTGACCGGAATCTGCGCGCTTGGCTTGTGGTTGGCGGGATTGCCCGGCTTTGATGCGATTACCCACGCGATGACCACAATTGCGACAGGCGGATATTCGACCAAGGACGCCTCGGTCGGTCATTTTCGCAACGAGACCGCCGAGTGGATCATTGTGGCCGGCATGATCATCGGTTCGTTGCCGTTTGTTTATTATCTGCGCGTCGTCCGGGGGGATCTGGTTTCCATGCGCCGGGACAGCCAGGTCAGATGGTTCCTCGCCATTGTGTTGCTGGCGGTATCGAGCGTGGCGATCTGGATTTGGCTGAAGGGTGGTTTCAGTTTCCCCGACGCGATGCGCTACGCCACCTTCAACGTGATTTCTGTTCTGACCGGTACCGGGTATACGACCGCGGATTTCAGTCTCTGGGGCGGCTTTCCGGTCATGCTGCTGCTCTGTTTGATGTTTGTCGGCGGGTGCGCCGGGTCAACGACCTGTGGCATCAAGATCTTCCGTTTCCAGGTGCTTTACGCCACGGCGCAGGCGCAGGTCCGGCGGCTGCTGCTGCCACATGGGGTGTTCATTCCCTACTACAATAAAAAAGCCATTCCAGAAAACGTCTCGGACGCGGTGATGGGGTTCTTCTTCCTGTATATCGTCTGTTTTGGCGCCCTGGCAGCGGCCTTGGCGGCTCTGGGGTTGGACTTTATAACGGCGATTTCCGGCGCCGCCACGGCGATCAGCAATGTCGGCCCAGGGTTCGGCGATGTAATCGGGCCCTCTGGAAATTTCAACAGCCTGCCGGATTCGGCGAAATGGCTTTTGTCTTTCGGGATGTTGCTCGGTCGTCTAGAGCTGTTTACCGTGCTGGTGATGTTCTCGCCGGCGTTCTGGACACGTTGATGCGAGACTATGAACTGGAGATGATCCGAAGATGACGACCGATGCCCTGAGCAGTTCGATCGAGTGGCTGGACCGCTTGGTCGCCTTCGACACCACGTCGCGACTAAGCAATCTCGCACTGATCGACGACGTTCAGACCTATCTGCGGGAGCTTGGCATACCGACGCGGCTGACCCGCAATGATGAAGGTAGCAAGGCCAATCTCTGGGCGACGATCGGACCCGAGGATCGAGGCGGCGTTGTGCTTTCCGGCCATACCGACGTGGTGCCGGTGGATGGTCAGGAATGGAGCCGGGATCCGTTCAAGATGCATCGCGAAAATGGCAAGCTTTATGCGCGCGGCACCTGCGATATGAAGGGCTTTTGCGCCATCGCCCTGGCGCTCGCACCGGAAATGCTTCGCCGACGTCTGAAAACCCCGATCCATTTCGCTTTCTCCTACGACGAAGAAGTTGGTTGCATCGGCGTGCGCCGGCTGATTAAGGACGTGGTCGACAATTTGCCTTTGCCGCGCGCCGTTGTTGTTGGTGAGCCGACGATGATGAAAATTATCGGCGGCAATAAGGGCGGCCGTGCCTTTCGCACCACCGTGCGCGGTGTTCCCGGCCATTCGAGCGAACCGCATCGCGGCGCCAATTCGATCATGGCCGCCGCGCGCATCATCACCTTTATCGAGGATTTGCAGCAGGAATTGGCTGATAGCGCTGATCCCGACAGTCCCTTCGATCCGCCCTATACCACTTTTGATCTTGGGGTGATCGAGGGTGGGACGGCGCACAACATCATCCCCGAATACACCCATTTCAACTGGGGTTATCGTGGTCTGCCGGACGAGATTCCCGACGTTCTGGAGAATCGGGTCCGGGCGTTCATCGCGGAGACCATCGAGCCGAAATTGAAGGCGGTTGCGCCGCATGCCGGCGTCACCACGGAACTAAGGAACACCACGCCGCCGCTGATGCCGGACGTTGAATCCGCGGCGGAGCAACTGATCCGCCATCTGACCGGATTGAACGAGTCCAGCACCGTCTCCTTCGGTACCGAGGCGGGGTTGTTTCAGCAGGCCGGGATTCCCGGCGTCA
Source organism: Pseudomonadota bacterium (assembly GCA_027623845.1). Taxonomy (GTDB): domain Bacteria; phylum Pseudomonadota; class Alphaproteobacteria; order Thalassobaculales; family Thalassobaculaceae; genus JADHLJ01. The sequence goes on along the minus strand of JAQBUJ010000013.1, from coordinate 8,462 downwards.
TCTTCGGCCCCGGTTCAATCCAGCAGGCCCACCAGCCCGATGAATTCATCGAGGTGAGCCAAATGGCCGAATGTGTCGCGTTCATCGAAAAACTGATGGATTGGGCGGAAACCGGCGCCTGACCAGCTCAGATCTGATCGTCCCCGCCTTGATCGCCCCAGGCCTGAAGCCCAAGCGCCGCCGCAGACTTCTGGCGCCAGCACCCACGAACGTAAAACGCCGCCGAGGCTGTCTCGGCGGCGTTCGTTCTCGTTTGGCTCGATCGGGCGTGGATGACGCCTATTCGGCGGCGGCGGCGGTAGCGCCCTTACCATTCACCAGCGCGGTGTAGTCGGCGTCAAGATTCCGACTGATCTCTCCGGGTGTGAAAATGTAGTCGCCGATCTTGCCCACCGGCGTGACCTCCGCCGCGGTCCCGGTCAGGAAGCACTCGGTCGCTTTGGCCATGTCTTCGGGCATGATGACCCGTTCGACAATTTCATAGCCGCGCTTTTTCGCCAGATCGATCACCGTGCGCCGGGTAATGCCATCCAGGAAGCAGTCGGGAATCGGCGTGTGGATTTTGCCGTCTTCCATGACGAAGAAAATGTTGGCGCCGGTCGCCTCGGCGACCTGTCCGCGATAGTCGAGCATAAGAGCGTCGTGCAGCCCCTGGGCCTCGGCTTCGTGCTTCGATAGGGTGCAGATCATGTAAAGGCCTGCCGCCTTGCTGTCGACCGGGGCCGAGGCTGGCGACGGACGGCGCCATTTCGAAATTCCAAGATGAATCCCCTTCATCTTCGCCTCGGCGTCGAAATAGGACGGCCATTCCCAAACCGCGATCGCCAAATGGATTTTTGCCTCCTGCGCCGAGACGCCCATCATCTCGCTGCCGCGCCAGGCGATCGGTCTGACATAACCGTCAACGATGCCCATCGCCGTGACCAGCTCGCGTTTTGCAGCCTCGATCTGGTCGACCGAATAGGGGATTTCGAACCCCAGAAGATTGGCTGATTTGTGCAGGCGCTGGGTATGTTCGCGGGATTTGAAGATAGAACCGCTATAAACCCGTTCGCCCTCGAACACGGAACTGGCATAGTGTAGCGCGTGACTGAGAACGTGGAGCTTGGCATCGCGCCAATCGATCAGGCGACCGTCGAACCAAATGGAACCGTCTCGGTCATCGAAAGGGATCAGGGACATGGCTGTGATTCCTGTGCAGCATTTCTTCGGGTATATCGCGAAAAATGCCCTGGGTTGTCAATTGAGGTCATAAAATTACGCGATATCACGACCACGAATAACATTCAGAGGAAAATATGTCAACATGGCTGACGTAAAAAGCATGGCTGATCCTCAGTTCCTGCGCGAGGAGGAGTTACGGCAGGCGATCGAAATGCTGTTTTTCGCCTATCGGGACTTCACCAGCGAACCGGACGCCATGTTGTCCGAGATCGGGCTTGGCCGGGCGCATCATCGGGCGATCTATTTCGTTGGTCGTAATCCCGACATCACGGTCACGCAGTTGCTGGGTATTTTGAAGATCACCAAACAGAGCCTGTCCAGGGTGCTGAGCCAGCTGGTTCGAGAACGTTATATCGAGCAGCACACGTCCGACGAGGATCGACGCAAACGCTTGATGCGTCTGACCGAAAAAGGCGTGGAACTGGAACGCGCCCTGACCTCCAATCAGCGCAAGCGTATCGCTGGGGCCTATGAGGCCGCCGGCGCCGAGGCGGTTCAGGGTTTCAAGGATGTTCTGCAAGGGATCATGGATAGCAGCGATCGCTGGCGTTTCGGCCTGGAGCCGGACGGTGAGGGCGTTGCGGGGGCGGACCAGCCGCCCGGAGAGCTGGCGCTGACCCGATCAACGGGCGGTGGATCATAGCCCCCGTCCAGGCAATGGATGATCTGCCGCACATTCTGGTTGTCGATGACGACAGCCGGCTACGGTCGCTGCTGCACCAATATTTGAGCCAAAATGGCTTTCGGGTAACCGGCGTCGCCGACGCCAACGAGGCGCGCCAGCGTCTGCTTGCGTTGACGTTTGATCTAATCGTGCTGGATGTGATGATGCCGGGCGAGACCGGACTGGAGCTGACGGCGGATTTGCGGCGCACCGAGCGGGTGCCGATCCTGTTGTTGACCGCGATGGGAGAGCCGGAAGACCGGATCGCTGGGCTGGAGAGCGGGGCCGATGATTATCTGCCGAAGCCGTTCGAACCTCGCGAACTGTTGCTGCGCATACGCACTATATTGCGCCGTGTCGCAGAGGCCCCGGGCCCCGGCGGCGGCGATGACCCGGTGCGTTTTGGCGAGTTTCATTTCGACCTGCGCCAGGATCAGCTCTATCGCGGGCCGTTGCGGATCCGATTGACGGACGCCGAGACGGGGTTGTTGCGGGCTTTTGTCGAACGCGCCGGCACGCCGTTGAGCCGCGAGGATCTGCTGGAGTGCAACGCGGTGAATGGTAACGTGCGGACCGTGGATGTGCAGATTACCAGGCTCCGGCGCAAATTGGAGCAGGATCCGAAATTCCCCCGTTACCTGCAGACGGTCCGCGGTCTGGGCTATGTCCTGAAGGCGGATGCATGACCCAGGCGACTGACCAACCCTCGGCGACTGACCGACCCTCGGCGACCGGCCGAGGGCTGGTGACCGACACAACCCCGGCAGGGGAGCCGCGGATCAAGAAATTTCTGCCGAAGACCCTGTTCGGTCGGGCGCTGTTGATCATCGTCACCCCGTTGATTTTGATGCAGGCGATCTCGACCTTCGTTTTTTTCGACCGGCATTGGGACACCATGACCCGGCGCCTGGCGCATACGCTGGCCGGCGATATTTCGTTTCTCGTTGATGCGATGTCACCGCTGCCGCCGCCGGAGGAGATCGCGGATATCAGCCGCCGCGCGCGCAAGCTGCTGCATGCGATTATTGTCTACAAGCCCGGCGAAATCCTGACCAATGTGTCCAAGCTGCCGCCACGAGACCGGGTCGAACACAGATTGAACGAAGCAATGGACGAACGGGTTCGCCGGCCATTCCTGATCGATACGGTAAGCGTGAATCGACGGGTCATTGTCCAGGTCCAGCTGGCGGATGGGGTGCTGGAATTCGATGTGCATCAAAAGCGGCTCTACAGCTCGACGCCGTACATCTTTTTGATGTGGATGGTCGGTAGTTCGCTGGTGCTTTTCGCCATCGCCATTGTTTTTATGCGCAATCAAATCCGGCCAATCCGTCGCCTGGCGATCGCGGCGCGTAGTTTTGGCATGGGCCGTGAGGTTGGCGATTTTCGGCCCGAGGGCGCCGCCGAGGTCCGGCAGGCCGCCGAGGCCTTCCAGCAGATGCGCGAACGGTTGCGCCGCCAGTTTACCCAGAGGACAGAGATGCTGGCCGGGGTCTCGCATGATCTGCGCACGCCGCTGACCCGGATGAAATTGCAACTGGCGATGCTCGGCGACACCCCCGAGATCGCCGAGTTGAAGAGCGATGTGCATGACATGGAGCATATGGTTGAGGGCTACCTTGCCTTTGCCCGGGGAGAGGGAACGGAAGCCCCGGTTCCGACCGATCTGGCGGCCTTGATCGCGGACGCCGTCGCGGCGGAGAAGCGGGACGGGTCGACGATAACCCTCGCGGTCAATGCGACGGATGGCGTGAAGCTGGAGATCCGCCCCCAGGCCTTTAAGCGCGCACTGGTCAATTTAGTCGCCAACGCCAAACGCTATGGCGAAACCGTGGCGGTGGCGGTGAGTATCGGCCCCGAGGTGATCCTGGTAACGGTGGATGATGATGGTCCGGGAATCCCCCAGGAAAATCGCGAGGATGTGTTTAAGCCATTTTTCCGGCTCGACTCCTCACGCAATCCGGAAACCGGGGGGACCGGTCTCGGCCTTACCATCGCCCGGGATATCATCCGCAATCATGGCGGCGATCTGACCCTGGAGGATGCGCCGATCGGCGGCCTGCGCGCCAGAATTAGGCTCCCTGTTTGAGCCGGGCCGGTCGACGCCGCGTATAGGTCAACAAGTATCGGTCTAATGCTGGCGGCAAATCAGCTGGCTGTCTGGTTCCAGGTTTCCCGCATCCATCGGGCGCAGGCGGTTGATTGTTCGAACAACGAGTATCCACAGCCCTCGCCGAAGTCGAGATTTGGGATGAATTCGGTGCTGATCTGGCCAAGCTGGCTGTCTTCATGCTCGGCGTGATAGCGCATCAACTGGCGCACTACTTCCTTCCACGGCTCCAGCAGCGCCCCGTCCCACGGAGCGTGATAGTTGTTCGGACCGGGATCGCTGAACGGGTATTGGATGCCTCGCCCGGGGTTGCCGTTTTCGTCGACGGCCGCGGTATTTTTGGGATTGTTCGGCACCGCTGCGCGGGCATGACAATGCCGCACCCAACCGGCGTCAATCCAGATCTGGCAAACATTGCCGGGCTTAAAAGGGTCTAGGATCAGTCGGCCCGCCTCAACATCGCCTCGGATGTCGAAAACCTCCTGTTCCTTGGGATTGTCGATCTTGAAGATCACGTGGCTGTGGTCGAGGGTCATGCGGAACGGCAGACCGCGATCCTCGGCCATGCGGCCAACGACTTCGACCCGGCGAAAGTCCTCGGACCACATGTTCACATGCACTTCCAGGCAGGGATCCACGCCTTGGCGGTCACCCTCGGCGACCGCCCGCTCGTAGAAATCCACGACCTCCTGATCGCTAGCCAGTGTGCCGTCCGCTTTACGGGAGGTGACCTGCACGTTATGCACGATCGAGCCAAGACGACCGGCAAGCTGAAGGTTTTCCACCATCAGCGCCTCATCTCGACCAAGGGTGTAAAACCAGCCCCCGGCCCGCACCGGCAGGTCGTATTTCTCGCGGGCGGCGATGAATTGGTCGATCTCATCCGGCGCCGGGGTCTTGTCGACATAGTCGAAGGCGCCACTTTCCTTGACCATGCGGAACCGGGTGTCGACATCGGGCATTGGATCGCCATGGGCATGCTTGATCCCATTGGTCTGAATGCCGATTTTCAATTCTTTCGCCATTGCACGCTCCCCCGACCGGATATTTAGTCGCGATTGTGCGTTGGCGAACGTCGATCTGGCAAGTCTGGGACGGTTATTGGACTTTGAACCGGCGCCTTAGAAGAGGCGGCCGCCATTCGGTACGGGATGGTCGATGGCGAGCATCACCACCTCGCCATCGGCGTCCGGAAAGCCGAGGACCAGAACCTCGCTCATGAATTTGCCGATCTGTTTCGGCGGGAAATTCACCACTGCGGCGACTTGGCGTCCGGGCAGGGTTTGCAGATCGTAATACCGGGTGATCTGAGCCGAGGTTTTCTTCACGCCGATCTCGCTGCCGAAATCGACCCGAAGTTTGTAGGCCGGGCGGCGCGCCTCCGGGTAGGCCTCGGCGTCAACGATGGTTCCGACCCGGATATCAACCTTCAGAAAATCATCAAAATTAATCGTCACGGCCCGCCCCGGTTTGATTTCACCTGTCGCCAGGGACCCTATCACCGGGTGGAAATGCCGCAAGGCCGGCCCATTCGTCGATGAGCCGGCCTTGCTTATATTGCTAAAAAGGCAGCGCTGATTAGGCGGCCTTGACGTCCTTGATTTCGTCGACGCTCTCATCCATGCGGCGCTTCAGAATCTCGAAAGCCTCGGCTTGGGACTTTTGGATCACCTCGGACATTTCGCGCATCGATTGGGCCGCTTGTTCGATCCCGGTCTTCACCAGATCGGCCTGCTTGGCGATCCGATCCTCGGGGGCGCCGCTGGCCATCAGTTCGCTCATCTGAGACTGAGCATCCTGCATCGCGCCCTGGGCGACTTCAGTCTGACGCTTGGCAACCGCTTGATAGCCCTCGGCGACGATCTGATTGGCGCCAACGAAAGCTTCGATGTTCTTCTTCTGCGCCGCGATAAGCGTCTCAAAGTCGAGACCGGGCAGTTTGGCATTTGCGAAAAAGGACTGAAAATCGAAATTATTGAAGGGGTTAGACTGTTTCGCCATGGAATGTCTCCATCGATGAGCGCGAGACGCGCTATGTTGTACCGCACAAATTAGCGTGTTTGTTAGCGCCTTATTAACCGATTATCCGCGATTGTCAATTATTATGGTGCAGTGCACAAAATAAAATTATCGAGAGCTTAAAGGGGTTTCGCCGGTTCTGCCAGCCCGAGGGACAGGGCGATCCCCTCGGCCTGCCTCAGGCGTTCGTCAAGCCGGCGCATGGTCGCCGAAAGGTCGGGACTGTCGTCACCAATCCAAACTCTGAGCCCATCGAGGAAAACCACGGCCAGCCCCTTGGCCCGGAGGGCGCCGCTGATGCCTCCGCTGGGGATCTTGACTATATCGAGGGTCGCCTTCATCGAGCGGGCCAGGGCGGGGACGCCATGCTGCATCGTGCCAGGGCTTAAGGGCATTGTCCGTAGCACGCCGGTGATGCCGGCCTTATACGGGGCCATGGCGTCGAAGCGTTGCATCAAGACTTCAAGCAGGCGTTCCCGGACCGGAATGTCGGGATCGTCGGCACTGCCCTCAACCGCCGCCAGGACCTCGGCATCGAGTCTTTTGGCAAGGACCCGCAGCACATCCGTCTTGTTGCGATAGCCGCTGGGCAAAGTGCCGAGGGTCAGTCCCGCCGCCGCCGCGATATCGATAAGCCTGCAACGGGCCCAATCGCCCGCCGCCGCGATGCCCATTGCCGCCTGCACCACTGCTTGATCGAGGCCGGCTTGATTGTTGGGGCGATCTTTCATCCGCTGCGACACCAGACCAATAGGCTCGTGAACAGAGTCACCAAACGTATCAGGTTCGATCCGTGTTGATCGCACTCTCGTGCCGCCAGATTAACCCATCGCCATGCTGCCGGGCCAGCCTTCGCCGGCGCGCCCAGGCTGGGCTGATTCTCAGCCCGCTAGATCCCGCGACCGTTTTGTCGCCGCCGCGATCGCGCGGTCGAAAACCGGTTGGATGCCGTCATCGGCCATCAGCACCTCAAGCGCCGCGGCGGTCGTGCCGCCGGGACTGGTGACGTTCTTACGCAGTTGGCCTGCTTCCTCGTCGGAAAGCCGGGCCAGTTCTCCCGATCCGGAGACCGTCGCCCGGGCCAGCCGCATCGAAAGGGCCGCTGGCAGGCCGGCTTTCTCGCCGGCGGCCGCCATCGCTTCGATCAACAAAAAGACATAGGCCGGTCCGCTGCCAGAAACCGCGGTTACCGGATCAAGTAAGCCTTCATCCTCGACCGCGATCACCTCGCCGACGGCCGAGAGCAAGGCCCCACAGACGGCGCTTTGTTCAGCAGAAACCTTGGCATTCGGCGCATGGACGGTAATGCCGCGGCCGACCGCCGCCGGGGTATTCGGCATCGCCCGAACGATCGCCGCCTCGGCGCCCAGCTTGGACTCGAAATAGCCGATCGTCTTTCCCGCCGCGATCGATAGGAAAACCGTGTCCGGCCCGACGAATCGGCGGAGTGGCACGATCGCCTCGTCCATGGTCTGCGGTTTTACCGCCAGGATGACCACCGTCGGGGTTACCGCCGCCGGAATCTCGTCGGCGGTCGTGTGCAGGGTGACCTGGGGCGCATTGGCGAACCGCTCGACCGCGCTGGCGAAAGGTTCGATCACGTGCACGCCGCCATCGGCATGGCCGCTCTCGATCCAACCATCGAGCATCGCCCCACCCATCTTGCCGCACCCCGCCAGGATGAAGGTACCGCTCATCCGCTCAGGCCGATCCGGCGACTTCGATCAACGCCGACGCCATCGCGTCATCCGCCGACTTACCGCCCCAAATGACGAACTGGAACGCCGGGAAATAGCGATCGGACTCGCTGACCGCGACGTCCACCAGATCCTCCAGTTGCTCGACGCTGGCCGCGCCGGCGCCCCGCAACAGCAGGGTGTGCCGAAACATCGGCGTGCCTTCCTCGGTGGACAGGTCGAAATGGCCGAGCCAGAGCTTCTCGTTGACCAATGCCAGGAGATGATAAATTTCGGCACGGCGATCGATGCCGACCCGGGATTCGAACAAACAGGTAAAGTGCAGGGCGCTCAAATCTTCCTGCCACATAAAGAACAAGCGGTAGTCGCACCAGCGCCCGCTGATCTCCACCGCCAACTCGTCACCGCTGGCGCGCTCATGCGGCCAGTCGTTGGCGCCGACAATTTCTTCCAGCAGATCCAAAGGATTGCGCGCTAGATTTGTCTCTTCAGCATAGCTCAGGGACATCCTACCACCTCCTGGTTCGGGGTCCGACGTTCCTTCAACCGCCCACTAGATCTCGTTGTGTACATAGGTGTTGTAGCGAGGCGACCAAATTACACCAGATCTTGGTAAGATCTCAGATGCAGGGAGGGTGTCAACCGAAAACCCATGCGGCGGGTAAATTTGCCGGCCTTGGCGCCTGAAACCCAGCCGGTCGGCGCAACCGAACCAAGGCGAATCCGACAATAAAATGGGTAATTATCA
>JAQBUJ010000012.1 GCA_027623845.1 Pseudomonadota bacterium | reverse complement strand
GATGAAAGGCGTTGATATAGCCGATCATCGCCGCCTGCCGCTCAATCTCGCCCGATAGCCGGAACAGGCCGTCCAGGGTATCGACGCTCCAGGCGTTTGGCAGCCGGCCCAGGGCGTTGCCGCCGGGAAAGGCGGTGATTGATTCGGACATCGTGCTGTAGCTGGCGGTGGTCGATCGCAACAGCACCAGAACCGCCAGCGAGATAAACAGGCTGGAGCCGAAATTTCGCATCAACGTGAAAATCGCCGCCCCTTCGGTGATCCGGTTTTTTGGCAGAGTGGCGAATGCCAGCACCGTCATCGGCGTGAAGGCGATGCTTTGACCAAAGCCAAGCATGACGTTGGTCCACATGATGTCCCAGCTGGTTAAGTTGATGTCGAATTGGGCCATGGCAAAGCCGGCGATGGCTTGGATCGCCAGCCCGCTGGCCAGAGAGGCGCGCGGCGCGATGCGGGTCAGCGGCACGATGACGAAAAACGCGATCCAGTTGCCGACGCCGCGCGACGCCAAAAGCACACCGATGGCGCTGTCCGGGTAGCCCCTGAGGTCGTGCAGCAGGCTGGGGAAAAGCACCAGACCGGTGAAGGTCAGCATGCCCATGACGAAGGCGACCACCGTACCGACGGCGAAATTTCGATCGAGAAAAAGCCGTGGATCGACGAACGGCGCCGCCGCCGTCAGACAATGGGCGATAAAGATCCAGAACGAGACGGCGCCAACGAACGCCAGCGCGACGATCTCCATCGAGTCGAACCAGTCAAGCCGGTGACCCCGGTCAAGGATCAACTGGAGGGCGATAATGGCGATCGACAAAGCCAGAAAGCCGGTCCAGTCAAAGCGGGCTTTGCTCTGTTCGGTATGTCCGGCCAGCGCAAACCAGATGCAGACCAGCGCCGCAAGCCCGGGCGGCACGATGATGAAGAACGCCGCGCGCCAGTCGTAAGCCTCCGCCATGATGCTGCCGAGAATCGGACCAACGACCGGCCCGAACACCGCGCCGACCCCCCACAAGACAATGGCTGTCGCATGCAGGTGCCGGGGGAAGGTCGCCAGCAGGATAGCCTGGCCGAGCGGCATGATCGGCGCGCCGAACAGGCCTTGGCCAATCCGAAAAAAGATCAGGCTCTCCAGGTTGCCGGCCAGGCCGCACAGCAACGAACTGATGGTGAACCCCAAGACCGTATAGAACATCAGCCGGCGCCAACCCAGCCGTCCGGCGAGCCAGCCGGTCAGCGGCGTCGCCACTGCCGTCGCCACCAGGTTCAAGGTGATCGCCCAGGAGACCTCGTCCTGGCTGGCCGACATGGTGCCGCGGATCTGCGGCAGCACGACATTGGCGATGGTGATCGTCATGCCGAACAGCATGTTGGACAGCTGCACCATCAGCAGGATAAGCCAAAGCCGGCCACTGATGCTGAAAATGCCGGGGGGCGACGCGGTGACGCTCATTGTTTTTGCGATCCACAAGGACATCGCTGTAGCGGCGAAAGCCACAGCGTCTCCGGCGGGATGCGGAGCGTCGTGATATCTTGTGCGGTATTCTCGAACTATTCCGCGAGGCGTACAAGCCGAACGAAAACGCCCGCATTGCCACTGGATTACACTCTTCCGTCGCCAAACCCGGCGCTGTTAGACTGCGCGCATCGCGACACAGGAGCTTTTGATGCCCGAGACGCCGCTTTGGTCCGCCGTGCTGAATCACCTCTGCCTGGAGACCGCCGAGCCTGAGCCGATGCGCGGCTTCTATCGCGACGCGCTGGGCATGACCGAGACCGAGAGCGGCGCCGGGCAATGGCTGCTGGAAGGCCCGGGCCGGCGCATCCTGTTATCGACCGGCGTTTCCAAGACGCTTGGCTATAGCGGCTTCACGGTCGCCAATGATGCGCGGTTGGGCGTGCTGCACCAGCATATCGCCGAGCAGGGCGGGGTGTTTACCGAATCGCCCTCGCCGTTGCTGCAACAAGGCGCCTTTGCGGTGCGCGATCCGGATGGGAACACGCTGTGTTTTGGCGTTGAGCGGCCGGTCACGGCGGCGCTCGACGGCATCAAGGGACGGTTGCAGCATGTGGTGGTGGCCAGTCCGGACCTGGAGGCGATGATGGATTACTATCAGCGGGTGCTGGGCTTCCTGCCGTCGGATCACGTTCTGGCCGATGACGGCGCGGTCACCGCCGCCTTCTATCGCTCGGACCCGGAGCATCACAGCTTCGCCGCGTTTCGGGCCGAGGCGCGCGGCTTTGACCATTGCGCCTATGAAACCCCGTCCTGGAACCATATCCGCGACTGGGCCGATCATCTGGCGACTTTGGATATCCCGATCTGGTGGGGGCCGGGACGCCATGGCGCCGGCAATAATCTGTTTTTCATGGTCCTCGACCCGGACGGCAACAAAGTCGAATTTTCAGCCGAGCTGGAACATATGGACGCCGAGCACCCGGTTCGCCACTGGCCGCATGACCGGCGCACCCTCAATCTCTGGGGCAATGCCTGGATGCGCAGCTGACGGCGCGTTCAGCCGCCCTTGACCACAAACCAGCCATTGCGGAATTCCGGCTTGCCATAGCGGAACGCCCCGCCCTCGAACATCTCCATGCTGCCGCCCGCCGCCAACAGGATCGCGTGGCCGGCGGCGGTGTCCCATTCCATGGTCGGGCCGGTGCGCGGATAGAGATCCGCCTCGCCGGCTGCCACCAGGCAGAATTTGAGCGCCGAGCCGCGGGATATCGACTGTTTCACCGGCCGCGCGGCGATGTAGTCCTCCAGCTCCTGGCTGCGATGGGAACGACTGGCGACGACGGTCAGAGCGCTGGGATCGGCGGCGCGGACGGCGATTGCCCGACGACGGCCATCGGCGGCCTCCTCAAAGGCCTCACCACCAACGACACCGGCCCAGGCCAGCCCGTTCACCGGGGTCAGCAGCACGCCGAGGGCCGGCGCATTGTCGACGATCAGGCCGATATTCACCGTGAAATCGCCATTGCGGTTGATATATTCCTTGGTCCCGTCCAGGGGGTCGACCAGCCAGAAGGTGCCGCCGGACACATCGGGAATATCGCCGGCGTCGACGCTCTCCTCGGAGACAACCGGAATGTCCGGCGTCAGCGCCCGCAGAGCCGGGACGATGACCGCGTCGGCGGCCAGATCAGCGGCGGTTACCGGCGAGCCGTCGACTTTCTCGTCCACGGCGATCTTGCCGTCATAATGCTCCATGATCACCGTCGCGGCGCGGCGGGCGATGGCGATGATGGCGTCAAGACGGGCTTGGTCGGACATAGGACCTCCAAAGGTCGCGGCTCGGGGTAAAAACTCGAGATAAACAATCGGGATAAGGGCGAGGCGGGCATGCTAGTCGGTCCGAAACCGTGCGCCAACACTTGATCCGACTGAATCAGACGGCCTGACGGGGTATCCAGAAATCAACTTTCCCGGCTCCTTGGCTTCAACACCCCGGCAATTTCCCTCAACCGCGGAGTCTCTACGAGGCGTTCTTCGTCCACTCGATCGATTGCTGGATGGTGTTTTTCAGCCACAGGACGTCGAACGCGCCGCCCATTTGCTGGATAGCGGAGCGAGGCGGAAGAGCCGCTAGGGTAATGATGGGGGCCGCGAGCCGCGTACCGACGGCAGTTCCGAGATCCGGGCATGCCAATCGACAAGTGAAGGCCGGCCGTCGCGCCAGGTAAAGGCCGGCAACCGCCGCTCTACGTCCAGAGAGCCGAACAGGAAAATCTGCGCCATGGTTAGCGGGCCGCTCAGCCGGTGCTTCGCCAATAATCCCTCGAAGTAATCGGCCAGACGAAACGCCCGCCTTGCCTCGTGCTCGATGATCCCCGGCGATTGTTCCCCCGCCGGGCGGATGACCTCGCGGGCCCAGACGGCCAACCCATCCAGCATCGCCCGCGCCGTCGCCTCGATCCCGCGATAGGCCCAGTCACGCCGGTCCGCCGAATGAGCGAAGCGCGCCGGCGCCGCCAGCGCGTCGAGATAATCGACAATCACCGCCGTATCCTCCAACACCGTCCCATCATCCAGAATCAGCACCGGCACCCGGCCGGACGGATGAATGGCGAGGATCGGGTCATCGGCCACCCGGGTTTTGGTCCAGACCAGCTCAACCCGATCAGCGAGGCCTTTCTCCAGCATCACGATCCGGGTCAGTCGGGCATAGGGAGAGGTCAGCGTTCCATAGAGCTTCATCGGAAACTATCCAGGCCAGAAGACAGGTTAGGCGAGCGCCTCGGGCGCCAAGTCACCGATCGAGGCCGCCAAGTCATCGGCCTCGTCGGTTTGGGCACCCCCGGTTTGGGCCTCGTCGGTTTGGGCCTCGCCGGATTGAGCAATGGGGCTTTGAGTAACGGCCGGAGCCGGAACCGGGGTGTCGAATTCGTAATCCGGCTCGCTTTTCTGGCGCTGGCGCACCGCGATGATTTTCCGCCAAGCGCCGATCAGGCTGCGCGGCTCGGGCATGTCATCGGCGACCAGCTTGTGCAGCTTTTTCAGATTATAGCAGGGCACGCCGGCGTACATGTGATGCTCAAGATGCCAATTCATCCGCCAGTAAAGAAACTCCGACAGCGGATCGAGGGTGATCGTGCGCACGCATTTGCGAAAATCAGCCACATTACTGCGCAGCCCGCTATGCATCGGCATCCCGACCATCAGCTTCAACCAGTTCGCGGTAAACTGCTGGAAGGTCAGAACCAGCGGCAGCGCCCAAAGCTCGAAACCGATCGCCGCCGCGATCACCGCGGCATGGAACAGCAGCAGCAGCCGCGCCCAATGCACCGCCTTGGCGCGCTCGCGGGCATGGGTGGTATAAAGCGCGGTGCTCCATTCCGTGGTGACCACCGAATTGCCATAGCCGCCAAAAGCCGTGCGGATCGTGCCGCCGATAATCGGAATCAGGCCGCTGGTCATCGGCCCGCCAAAAACATTGAGGGTGAACAGCTGCAGCACATGCAGCGGGGTGAAGACGGCATGCTGCGGCAGCACCACTTCCCGGTCGCCCTGGGGATGCAGGGTATAGCGGTGATGATAGGTATGACTGACCGCATATTCATGGAAATTATGCCAGCTGATCAGGCTGTAGAGGCGCAGGAAAAATTGATTCAGCGCCCGGGTTTTGAACACCGTGCCATGGCCAAGCTCATGGGCGGCGATCCCCTTGAAGAACGAAGCCGAGGTGCCATGCGCAAACAGCGCCAAGGCAAAGCCGAGCCAAAGCTGCTGGCTGAACAGATACAGCGCCAGGCCGCCGGTCCCGACAAATATCGCCAGATGCCCCCCGGCCTGGATCCAGCCCTGGAGATCGCTCGGCTGCATCAATTCCCGCAACACCGCCTTGTCGATCGGACAGCGATACCATTTGACCCGCAGAGTCTCCCGAACCCGGTCTAAAGGCTCATGCAAAATATCCGTCAATCACCCTCTCCATCGCAGCCAACATCACCGCCGTCACATCAATTATTCGCCCCGCCGACGCCAGAGACAAGGCCGCAGGAAGATTCCCGGCCTCCGCCCATGAAGGAGGTGGGCGAAATCACACTCGTCGTCCTGGCGAACGGCAGGACCCACGCCTGAGTACGTTCACAGTAATCGATGGGCGAGGAATTGGAACGATATGTCGTATATTTTCCGCCGATCACGCAACCTAACAGCCTCAGGCATGGGCCCTGCCGTTCGCCAGGACGACGGGTGGTTTTACCGGACAGCAGTAGGCCTGCGGCGGGATGACGGCGGCAGAGGGGACCAAAGAGGTGGCCGAAGAGGAAATAGCGACGCCACCGTCATCCCAGCCAAAGCCAGCCCGTTAAATCTTGCCAATCACCCGCCTTTGGTCCGAAACAGCCTGCACTATAATGCAGGTTGTCCGGTCACCTCCCGCCTAGGCTCGGGCCAGTGGGCCGCGTAGCAATTGGCCGGGCAGAGCGCCAGTATGCTGGTTGTCCTTGAGCACCGTCTGGCCGCCGACAACCGTCGCCTTGATGCCGGTGCTGAACTGCTTGAGCCGCTTGGCCCCGCCGGGCAAGTCATTGACGACAACCGGCATTTCGGCGCCGACCTTGGCCGGATCAAGAACCACGATATCCGCCGCCATGCCCTCGCGCAGCAAGCCACGGTCATGGAAACCCCAGCGGGTCGCGGTATCATAGGTGATCATCCGAATGGCCTGTTCCAGGGTGAAGGCTTCCTCCTGGCGGACCCAATGGCTGAGCAGGTGAGTTTGCAGCGAACTATCCATGATTTGCGAAACATGAGCGCCGGAATCCGAGAAGGTCACACAGCTGTCAGGGTGCCGCATCAGCGCCAGCGCATCGTCTTGGTTTTCGTTCGCCAGCGGCTGGCGGAAGAAGGCTTTGAGATCGCTTTCCAACGCGATGTCGATCATCGCCTCGGCGGGTGAAACGCCGCGGGATTGCGCCAGATCGGCCAGCGTCGGATGCGGCAGCGCCACCTTGTCCAGGGCGTAGAAAATGTCCCATTCCGGCGGCCGCGCCTCGGCGCCGACAACCTCGGGACCTTGATAGGGCCGGTTGGCGACCTCAACCATCCGGGCCTTGGTCTCCGGGTCCCGCATGGCGGCGATCTGACCCGCCAAGGGCAGCTTGCGGACATCGCGCCAGACATCCCAGGTATCGAAGGGCGTCGAGGTTTCGAAAGACAGGATCGAGTTGATTTCCCGACTATGAACCTGGGTGAAGATCCGGGCGCCGGTCTGGTTGCGCTTCTCGATGATATCGTAGAGTTCCCGCCACTGACCGGGGAATTTACGCCGGGTCAGACTGCCGAAGGTAACCGGTCGACCGGTCTCCTCGGACAGGTCCGCCAGGCGGTTGTAGAAATCCTTCATATACTCGGAATCGCCGCGCTCCATGGCCAACTGAAAGATCCCGGCGCCGACCTTGCCCATCGCCCCGACCAGAGCCTGAACCTCGGAAAATGGCGCCACACGGCTGGCGACCAGCCGGTCGTCGGAGGTCAGATGGCTGGGGCTGCGCGAGGTTGAAAAGCCGATCGCGCCTGCCTGGATCGCCTCGGTGACATGGGCCTCCATGGTCTTCAGGTCATCCTCGCCGGCCTCCTCGTCGAAAGCCCGCTCGCCCATGACATAGGTGCGCAGGGCGGAATGGCCGATATAGCCGGCATAGTTGATTCCCTTGGGCAGGGTATCCAACACATCGAGATATTCCGGGAACGTCTCCCATTGCCATTTGATGCCCTGCAGCATGGCGTTGCGGCTGATATCCTCGGCCCGCTCCAGGTTGCGGAAGACGAAGTCCACCTCCTCCTCGCGGCACGGCGCGATGGTGAAACCGCAATTGCCCATCACCGCCGTGGTAACCCCGTGATAACAGGAGCAACTGCCAAGCTGATCCCAGAAAATCTGCGCGTCCATATGGGTATGGCCATCGACGAAGCCCGGCGTCACCACCTGCCCCTCGGCGTCGATCACCTCGTCGGCGGGCTCGGCGATCCGGCCCATGCGGGTGATCACCCCATCCTTCACCCCAACGTCGGCGCGGTAGCGCGCCATGCCGGAACCATCGATGACCATGCCGTTCTTGATGACCAGATCGTACGCCATGCGTATGCCCTCCCAATGATATGGACAGCCAGAATTGCTTGAGAGAATACAAAGATAGTGACCGCCGCTGCAGGCTAATCCGCCTCCTGGCGCCACGCATCACGCCAGTGATGGCGGCGGCACGACATCCGACAACGGAAGTTTTCAAGTTCTGATCCCGAACCGGCCGCTCAAACCCGCCGCATCGAACGCCTTGGACAGAGATAAGGCAGAGATAGGGTGGATCAAAGTAGCCGGCTCGGGACTTGCACCGCCGCCCGGCCACCATCACCCTCCTGATAGCAATATTTCGCAATCCCGCCCACCATGCGCGCCGCGCCAATCCCCAACCTCGCCGGAGAGACCAGATGGATTACGATTATATCGTCGTTGGGGCCGGGTCCGCCGGTTGTGTGCTCGCCAACCGGCTATCAGCCAATCCGGCGAACCAGGTGCTGCTGCTAGAAGCCGGACCGAAAGATAGCAATTTTTGGATCCATGTACCGCTTGGCTTTGGCAAGAACGTCAACAATCCCGGCGTCAACTGGTGCTATCAAAGCGAACCGGAGCCGTATTGCCGGGGCCAGTCCTACCTGCTGCCACGCGGCAAAGTTCTGGGCGGATCAAGCTCGATCAACGGCATGGTCTATGTGCGTGGTCAGGTTGAGGATTTCGACCATTGGGCGCAGCTTGGCAACCGCGGTTGGTCGCACGAGGATGTGCTGCCTTATTTCAAGCGATCCGAGAACAACAGTCGCGGGGCCAGCCCACAGCACGGCGTCGGCGGGCCGCTCTCGGTCTCTGATGTCTCGGAGCCGAACCGGTTATGTGACGCGCTGATCGAGGCCGGCGGGCAGATCGGCATCCCACGCAACGATGATATCAACGGACAGGTGCAGGAAGGGATCGGCTACCATCAGGCGACGATCCGCAACGGTCGGCGCAACAGTACCGCTGTCGCCTTTCTTGAGCCGGCGCGCGGTCGGGCCAACCTGCATGTGGAAACCGGGGCGCTAGCTTCGAAGGTATTGTTCGAGGGCGCCCGGGCCGTCGGCGTCGCCTATACGGTCGACAATCAGCCCCGCGAGGCAAGAGCCGGGCGTGAGATCGTGCTGTGCGGCGGCGCCTTCAACTCACCGCAATTGCTGGAGCTTTCCGGGGTCGGTCAACCGGACCGGCTGCGGGATCTCGGCATCCCGGTGGTTCACGATCTTGCCGGGGTCGGTCATGACCTGCAGGACCATCAGATCGTCCGCATGCGCTGGCGTATCACCCAGCATGTAACGTTTAACGAGCAGGTCCATGGTTGGCGCGCCGTGCGATCGGCGCTGCGCTATATGTTTAACCGGACCGGCGTGCTCAGTATGCCGACCTTGCCGATCAGCGCCTTCGTGCGCACTCGGGAGGAACTGGCGACGCCGGACGTACAGTTCCAGGTGTTCCCCGGTTCCTATGAGAATTTGGAGGCGCGGCAGCTGGATGCTCTGCCCGGCGTGACCATGGGCGTGACCCTATTGCGCCCGGAAAGCCGGGGCTGGGTGCATTGCCAGTCGGCTGATCCACGCCAAACGCCGGCGATCTTCCATAACCTACTGCAAACCGAGGGCGACCGGCGCACCGCCGTGCTGGCCATGCAGCTTTGCCGGCGACTGATGGAAGCGCCGGCGATGGAAGCGTTGCGCGGTGTTGAGCTGACCCCCAACAAGGACGCGAAAACCGAAGACCAATTGCTCGACGCGGCCCGAGACACCATGCAATCGAACTGGCATCCGACCAGCACCTGCCGCATGGGCAGCGACCCTTTGGCCGTGGTCGATCAGCGGTTGCGCGTGCATGGCTTGTCGGGCTTGCGGGTCGCCGATGCCTCGATCATGCCGACCGTGGTTTCCGGTAATACCAACGCTGCCTGCATTATGATCGGCGAAAAGGCCTCCGACATGGTCCTCGAAGACGCGGCGGGATGAGGCTTAACCGAGGAAACACATCACGCCGTAGCAAGACGCCCCGAATAGCTTGACGGTGACCAACCAGCCGATGAGGTCGAACAGCAAGGCCATCCCGAGCAGCGGCAACGCCATGAAACAGATAAAATAAAACGCCGCACTGGCCGTAAAACGCCGGCCGGGAACAGCGACGCCGTGGATAAGTGGGAATTTTCGAAACTGACGAAGCATAAGCACGCACGATCGGTTGCTGAAGACAGGCGAGGCGATGGTAGTCTGAACGCCACCGTGAGAAAACCCGGTTGCACCAGACTCACCCGGTTGGAATAAATTCGATGGCGCGCGGCGGAAATTCGCGACAGACCCGCAAGAACCCACCTGGCACGTTCGGCGGCGCGCGAGACGGCCTACAGATCTATTGGAACGGCGCCACAGTGCGCCAATGGGACGCCTGGATCGAGGCGATCCCCCGCTCGTCGATCGAGCAAACCTGGGCCTATGGCGAGGCCTTCGTCGGGGTGACGCCCTATATGCCGGCCCATGGGGTGGTTTATCGCGGCGCCAACCCGGTGGCGATCGTCCAGGTCGTCGAATGGCGGGTCGGCGGCACGGTTCGGATCGCCAAGATCGTCCGGGGGCCACTGTTCTTCGAGGACATCAGCGAGAGCGAGAAAATCTCGGCCCTGGGTCTGATCCGTGACCGCTATGCGTTGGCGCGCCTGGATCTGCTGCTCTGGACGCCAGAAATCGAGGAAAGTCCCGAGGCCGAGGGGCTGTTTCGGCGGATGAGCCTGCGCCGGGTGGTTACCGGCTATAGCTCGGTATGGCTTGATCTGAGGCGGGACGAGGCGGATCTGCGGCGTGACCTGCATCAGAAATGGCGCAATCAACTGGTTCGCGCCGAAGCCGAGAACTTGCGGGTTCGCCTTGGCCATAGCGGCGCGTCGCTGGAGTGGTTGCTGACCCGCCACGAAGGGCATCGTCGGCGCCGCCGGCTGCGCGCGCCCGCCGCACCCTTCGTGCTGGCGATCTCGCTGTCCGAGCGTAACAAACAGTCGACCTTGGCCTTCACCGCCCATGCCGGCAGCGAGCCGATCTCGGCGATCCTGCTGTTTAGGCACGGCCGCACGGCCACCTATTACATCGCCTGGACCGGACCGGAAGGACGGCGGCGCAATGCCCATAATCTGCTGTTATGGCAAGCCGTGAAAGAGCTTAAGAGCCGCGGGGTGCACTGGTTGGATCTCGGCGGGGTCGACGGCCTGTCGATGCCGGGGGTCTCTCGCTTCAAGGTCGGCATGGGCGGCAGGCTGTTTACCCTGGCCGGAACATTTATGTAGAAACCAGGGCGTGTGTGAAGAAGATCGTCGGATTTTTCACCTCCTCCAGCCCTGGCTGCGGCAGGCCGTCCTTTGACAAGCTCACGATTGAGGCCGTTGTTCAGAAAACCGAACGGTCATCGTCCTTCGACGAGATCAGCCATCGTGAGCGCTCGGGCGGCGGGAAAACGGACCGTCGCCGTGGTTCCCATCCTCGGTTGGCTGCTCAACAAAAACTCGCCGCCGTAATGGCCGACCAGAGAGGCGACGATGGCGAGACCGAGCCCAGAGCCGGAGAATTGCCGCGTGAACGGACTTTCCAACTGGCTGAAAGGCTGCAGAACTTCGAGAAGCTTGTCCTGGGGAATACCGATCCCCGTATCGCGAACCATCAAGTCAATGCTTTGGTTCCCCTCAAGCCGGGGGTTCCCCTCAAGCCGGGGGTTCCCCTCAAGCCGGGGGTTCCCCTCAAGCCGGGCGGAAACCGTTACCTGACCACCGTTGGGCGTAAACTTCACGGCATTGGAAATCAGATTGATCAGGATCTGCCGCAAGGCGCGTTCGTTCACCCGCATTACCAGCCCGGGGTCGACATCGATAGCCGTGACCGACACACCTTGGGCTTGGGCATGAGTGACCTGCACCGAAATCGCAAAGTCGATCGCGTCGGCCAGATCAACGTTCTGGTCTTCCAGCTCAAGTCTGCCGGCCTCGATCTTGGCGATATCGAGAATGTCATCTATCAGGTCCAGCAAGTGCCGACCGCTATCGTGGATTTCGGCCGCGAACTCCTCATATTTGTCGAGACCTTTGTCACGAAACCGGCCGGTCGCAATGGTCTCGCTAAAGCCGATGATCGAATTTAACGGCGTGCGAAGCTCATGGCTCATGCGCGCCAAGAAATCCGACTTCACGCGGCTCGCCGTCTCGGCCCGGTCTTTTTCAGCGATGACCTCGGCGACCAACGAACTGTTGGTCCAGCGCAAGGTTAACATCTGACTAATTTGCCGATTGAGCTTAGAGGTCACCCAAAACATGCCGCAAGCATAGACGAACAGCGAGACGGCCATTGCGACCTGTGCATCGCCGCCATCGTCCAGCACCACCAGCGCGAAGGCCAGCACGAAGGGGGCGGCGAAACAGATGAAAGCCGGCATCAAGGGTGACAGCGCCGCCGTTGCACCGGAGATCATCCCGGCGACGAAAAAGCTTGAGATGCCAACCGCGAAAGGATCGGCGGTATCGGTGAACATCATCACACCGATGCCCCAAACCAAGCCCGCCGCCAGCGACCCGCCGACGAAACTCTTCAGAGCCCAGGCCGGCCATCCTTGCGCGCCGCCGGCCCCGCGCAACCGCAGATATATGCCAATCCGTATCGCCGTGATAAAATAGATCGCACCGACCCACCAGAACACGTCCAGACCAACGACACCTTGCCAGACCGCCAATCCGTAAACCGGTGCGATAACCAAATTGGAAACCAGCGTTAACGGCTGATTGCGCTGGAACATCAGCAACTGGCCGTTGCGCACCGCCGCATCGATCGCTGTTTGATGGCTCGTTTGTGAGCCCGTTTCCGATGGGTTTGCCTGCACGGTCGTCACGGCCGGGAATTCCTGTAATCAATAGCTACGTTCGGTATGAAAAACGTTGCTAGCCGCACAATTATGGCGACCACGTGCCGTTCTAGCAAATGCCCAGCATCACGGCTACCGACCGGCTTGGTCGAGCGCGATGCAGGATTTGCGATCAGACCGGCGTTTCGCGCTGAAGTTTGTCCACCAGGGTCTGCAGGCGGCGTAGCCCGGAATCCGGAATGCCCAGTTTTGTTAGATGGCTGGACGTCTGGCGCAGATAATCCGCGCAGGGACCAAGAAATCCACTGGCGCCGGCGATGAGCGCCGCCGCCTGTTGCTCTTCCATCCCGCCGACATACCGGTCATGGGCTCGGTCGACCACGAACCCAATCGCCCGAATTGGCCCACCATTGCCGGCAGCGCCTAGCCATTTGGCGGTATAGGCGGTGCCAACCATTTCACGCTGCCAGACGACTTCCAGTTCCTCCCTCGCCCGCGCGGCGGGAATGCGCAGGGCGACACCGCGGCAGGAGCCGCCACGATCAAGCCCAAGCATCAGTCCGGGCGCCTCCGGGCTGCCGCGTCCGAGATGAACCTCAAGGCAAAATTTTCGGTGATAACCACGCACCGTGACACAGCGTTGCTCGGCGAAATGAATCGCTGGATTCCAAATTAGCGATCCATAGGCGAACAACCAAACGTCCTCGCGAATCGGCTCGCCATCAAACATCGCATCCAGCGTGGCGATGCGTTCCGCCTCCGTGCGCATTTCGAAGGCGGCTGCGTGATGCTTGATCATGTCGTGAATTTTGCCTGAGAGGATCGCCTCTCGGGTTAACGCAATGGGGGGTTGATCGTTCATAGCGCCGGAGCGTAGTCGGCGCCGACCTCGCACGCCAGCGGCTTGACCGAGCGTGGTCATCGCGCTGACCCGCCCGATCAACGCCGAGCGATCATCGTCAAGGCCGCCGCCTCAAAGCCGAAAAGTCGTGATCACCCCCATGACAGGCGCGACGATTACCGTTATGATTATCCAATGAACGCCGGAGGAAAATAATGGCGGAAATTAATCCGACGGATCGCCGGGCGCTTGGGATTTTGTCCGACACCGTGAACGAACAACTGGGGCCGTCCGATCTGGTTTCGCGAGAAATCCATCGCGCCTACACATCCGGTAGATCCGTTGATTGTGCGCGGGCCGGCTCGGTTTTCAATGAATTGCCGGGATGGCAGCGCAACATGATCGGCTTCGCCGCGAACGACCGCGCACGCGATGTTGTGCGTCTGCGCCTAGGCGCGACGGGACGTGACTGGCGCGATCTCGAACCCAGCCCGCGCCCTCAAACGACAACTGGGTCAACCATGGCGCCGCCGCCACGATTCTTGTTAAACCGGGATGGTTGACTTGCGGCGTAACGCACCACAAAGAAAGTAAAGTTCGAATTCACTAAAAACGGTATTGAACTCAAGCGACCGCCGCGGCGATGAACTCTTGTTCCTCCTGGTCGTTGATGTTTAATTGAGTCGCGATCGTGCGCACGAAGGTCCGTATTTACCTGTAGGCGGTGGGCGTTCAGAGCGGCGCGGGAGATTCAGCACAGCGCTGGTATGGCACGGGTGACGAATCTTGCAAAAAGGTTCCCCGGTTCTATTTCCAGGCCGCTCGAGAAAGGATTTGCGGAATGCGAGGCAGGCAACAGCCGCCGGTAGAGGAATTTTCGGTCGTTCGGCATCTGGCGAAGGAATTCGCGCGGTTTTTGAACCGTGTCCAGAATGACCAAGTCGACATCCTCGGATCGTTCTTGATTGAGAATGAGTGGGAACGCTACGTCGATGACGGCAAGGATGTCGTTAAATCGTTGGAGATCGCCGGTTTCAAGATCGTCCCCAAGGAACCCACGGAGAAGATGGTCGCCGCCGCCGATAGCTCGCTCGGATCAGGGTTGATGGGACAGCGCGGCGCAACCTCCTATATCACTCAAGTGTTCGCGGCGATGATCGAGGAATGGGCGGAGAACCATAATCCAAACCTCATTCTAGACATTATTTCCATGGCTCTGGCCCGTGCGTCGAGCCCCAAATCACGGCGCGACACGGCGATGCAGGATTCGTCGTTTCAGCGGTTTCGCAAACATTCCCAGGACATGCTCGCAAGCTTGAACAAGAACGGCTGCATTATCGCGCCGGATGAGCCGACAGGCGAAATGGTCGCGGCCGGTGTCGCCGAAACCGCCGAAATTCGGACCAGCACAAGTCAGCAGATCGGCGCCGACCCTGCCTATTTGGCCAAAATCTATGAGAACATGGTAGCGGCGGTCCCCGAATAGATCAGTCGGGGATCTTGAGGGCCAGAAGCCTTGGCATCCGGGGTCCTTGAAAGATTGCGCGCGCCATTGGCCCCGGATTGGCCCAGGGCGCCACAACGCTCCCTTTAATCTTTTTTCTTGAAAGCCGCAGCGAGGGTCGCGACCGCTTGACGGTGCCGCGCGCTGCTTCGAGGTGGCGGCGCCAGCGTCTGCCGGGTCGTCGACATGGTCTCTGTCAAATTCGAGCCGATCGACGACAACAGCGATGCGGAGTCTGCCTGGCTGGCTCGTTGAGGCACCCGACGCTCACCGGTGGACGCCGCGCGTTGCACCGCCAGAGCGCAAAGATTGCCGATGAACGGCGCGACCAGGGCTTTTTTAAAATCCGCATCCGTTTCCGCCCAGACTCGCAGCAACTGCCCAGCCTCGCGGCGGTTGCCGCTGGTTGCGCTTATACCAATTTGCGCTGAGGCTGACTCGCGAGGGATTCCCATATTTAGTGTTTTGTGATTCATT